>NZ_JBCNZM010000011.1:0-56335 GCF_040227615.1 Bacteroides sp. RTP31139st1_H2_RTP31139_211217
ATGAAGAATGCTTGATAGAGGGGGAAACTATGACCGTTGTTTTTCAGACGGGTATGCTTGCCGGACGGGAGTTTGAGGTTAAATATTACCATAATGCCGTTAAAGGAAAGGCGGCACGCCGTTTTGAGATTGTTCCCGCAGACATAGACGGGCAAACTATGCCAAATACCACATTCGCCCCTAAATCGGGCGATAAGTATGCCGTATTCAAATGTATGCTTCCCACTGCTTACATTTGTGATAATGCCACGAAAACAGGCGCATCATGGGATATGTTCCGGGCGGCTGTAAAATGCTTGTTTGATAATGAAGACCTGAAATTCACTTTTACGGGAGAACTTGACGGGATATGGTCGAAAAAAGATTGGGTAAACATCGGGGGGCGCATCAAACTCGGGGGATATATCCGTTTCTCTGACGATCAGTTTCAGAAAGACGGCGTTCTCGTGCGTATAACGGGTATAAAAGATTATATCAATAAACCGCACAGCCCCGTGATTGAACTTTCAAACACAACGGTAAGCGGCAGTGTTTCATCAACATTGAATGACCTGAAAAGTGAGGAAGTCATCGTTGATGACCTACATCGTGACGCTATTCAATTCACTAAAAGACGGTTTAGGGACGCAAAGGAAACAATCAGCATGTTGGAAGAAGCATTGCTCGACAATTTCACGAACTCAATCAACCCGATTGCCGTTCAAACGATGTCAATGCTTGTAGGCGATGAAAGTCTTCAATTCCGTTTTGTGAACTCAAAGACAAACCCCGTCCCGGTTACGCACAGAATTGTCTATGACAATGAGACGAAACAACTGACAGCGGCAGCGGGTATCATACAACACATGACCCTCGGTATCAATACGGTCAGTGCATCGCACAAGGTTTCGGAATATAAATTTTGGGATATGACAGCCTACACAAGCGCAGTGCTTGATGACGGTAAGAAGAAGTATTATTTGTATGCAAAAGTCTCAAAGACGGCACAAACAGGTGTTTTCACCCTGTCTGAAAATGCAATCAAATTAGAGGGTGTTTCAGGCTTCTATCATCTTCTTGTCGGTGTCCTGAACTCTGAATATAATGAAGAACGGAGTTTTGTCACTCTGTACGGTTTTACAGAAATCCTTCCGGGACGTATCACGACAGACAGGATTGTTTCCACAGACGGGAACACTTATTTTGATTTATTGAAAGGTATCATATCCGGGCAAATAAAGTTCAAATCAGGTTCATCGGGCTTATATGAACTTGATGAATGGGAAGCCGTGAACGGTTTGATAACTCAGGCTCAGAACACCGCCAACGCCGCCGTTGAGAGCGCAAAGAACGCCAATACCGCCGTTGGAGATTTAAACGACTATGTGGACGGTGCGTTCGCTGACGGCATTATTACGGAAGCGGAAGCGAAAGCGATTGAGAAGTACATCAACACAGTGAACAACACGAAAGCCGCCGTGGAAGCTGCGTATAACAAACTGTACACAAACGCCTATCTTACGGGAACGGCAAAAACCGGGCTTCTGAATGCCAAGGTTACGCTTATGGGCAGTATTGAAAACCTTATCAGCGCAATCAATTCCGCTATCGCCGATGGTAGAACCACTGTAACCGAAAAAAACAATGTTGATAACAAATATGCCACTTTCAACAGTGCGTATGCCGACTTTAACACAGCCGTAGAAGCCGCCAATAAAGCTATTCAAGACACGCTGAAGGGGTATTCAGATTCGGTTCTCAACACCGCCAACGCCGCCGTTGAGAGCGCAAAGAACGCCATAGCGAAAGACTTGGGATATACAAATTTCGCTGACTTGGAAAAGAAAGCCGCCGCTAATGAAACCATCATTGTAGGAGGTAAAATCAACACGACATTGATTAATGCTGAACTTGTTGTCACGGCGGCTTTGCTTGCCAAATTGGTCAAAGTGACCGAACTTGTTGCGGAACACCTGACAGTTACCGGGAGTTCAAAGATAGCCGGGTTCAGTGTCAGCGGAAACGGGCTTACAAATACCCCGTTTAACAATGATGCGTATGTGATATTCCGTAATGACGCACATAAATGTTTTGCGGGTATCGGAGGAAACGTGCTGCCGACATCATCAGGATTGAGAGCCGTAGCAAGATTTGAGAATGAGGACACGTCCGATTGGTGGGGATTGAACAGGAACATAGCAACTTTGTTCTCCGCAAAAAACGGGCGTTATAACCATGCTTTTTTAGGAAGCGGAAACGGGAATTTGGACGGATGGATAGGAGGTTACAAATACAGCAAATATAATCTGACAAGTGCCAATACTATTTATAGTGGTTATTCAAATCTTAAAGATAATAACCGATGGGTAATTTATAGCAGCGTGGATAATTCAGGCATCACTCTGCCTAAACTTTCAGAGGTAAGGGACGCTCTTAGTATAGGAAGCAGCACTAAGTTCTGTGTGGAATTCACAATTATCGCAGACCTTGATTCAAGGGATTTTGATATATACGGAAGAAACAGCAAGAAAAGTAGTGATAACACCTATCCGTGGAACACGTCTGAATATCCCAATCTGGTACATTGGGACAACGATCATTGGGATAGTTTGGCAATGGGAGCAGGTGACAGTCTCACGGTGTTACTTATATATGATTCAAGTAAAGGTGGCAGCAAAGGCGGTTATCCCCTGACCTATACAGCGAGAATAATCAATAGACAGAATTAAAAGAGATTATAATTAAACAACTTTAAAAGTGATTACATTATAATCAGTTTGTGTATATTTGCAAATAAAAATCAAAGACTTATGGAATATTTACCAGCTATTATCAGCGCAATAGGCACAATCATCGCCGCATGGTTTGCTTATAATCAGTACACGAAAAACAAACTCACGGACTTAAAAATTGAGAAGTTCAGAAAGGATGAAGAAATCAAAAGCATTCGCCGAGCCGATAATTCTTCTATCGTTTACGGGGAATTATGGAACATTCTTCACGAACTTGACGCTGACAGAGTTTATATTGTTCAGCCCCACCCGTTGGGCAATGAAAGTCTGTTATCAATCTATTATGAAGTAAAGCGTAAAGGTGTTGAGCCAATGAAAACACATGTACAAAATCTTCGTATCGCAGACGTGGCTAAATTCAGTTCTGATATGGTTAAAAACCTGTTTATGTATATCACGGATATAGACACACAGGTTCAAGACAAATACGCAAAATCAATCCTATCAAGTTACGGATGCGAGGCGGCTGTGGTAAAGCGTTTAAATGATAACAAGCATGATTGGGTCGGTTCTATTTTCTGTGAGTTTACACGCCCGATTCATGTATCAGAAGATGAAGCGAGAGAGATTATGCACCGATGTGCGATGAATATTCAATACCTATTACCCGAATATAAATAAAAACGAGTATGAAAATTCTAATTGACAACGGTCACGGGGTTGACACGGCGGGCAAGCGTTCCCCTGACGGCTCTTTGAGAGAGTACAAATACGCAAGAGAAATCGCCGAAAAAGTTGTATCAGAGTTGAAGAAACGAGGCTTTGACGCTGAACGTATCGTCAAAGAAGAAAACGACATCAGCCTATCCGAACGGTGTCGGCGTGTAAATTCCATTTGTGACAGAATAGGAACGAAGAACGTCATTCTCGTTTCTATTCATTGTAATGCAGCGGGAAACGGTTCTCAATGGATGAACGCACGTGGATGGGAAGCGTGGACTTCTGTCGGTCAGACAGCCGCCGATAAAATGGCAGACTGTCTGTATAAAGCGGCAGAGGAAACAGACTTCAAAATTAGAAAGGACACAACGGACGGAGACCCCGACAAAGAGGGGCATTTGTATATCTTGAAACACACAAAATGCCCCGCCGTTCTGACTGAGAACCTTTTTCAAGACAATAAAGAAGACGTGGCGTTTCTTCTGTCAGAAGCGGGAAAAGAAACGATTGTCTGTCTTCATGTCAAAGGTATTATCAACTACTTAAAGACAATCTGAAAAATGAAACATCTTCCCCTGCTCTTACTATTGACATTCATTATAGGCGGCTGCGCTTCAAGCCGCCGTCTTTCTGAAAACGTTCATCAACAAGACAGCGTGGACGTTAGGGTTGAAACCCGTATTGAATACGTACCCGATACTGTCTTTATTGAAATACCGGCACAAACGTCAGAACGTGAAACAGCCGATAGTACATCGCATCTTGAAAACGATTACGCAACGTCTGACGCACGGATAAACCCTGACGGAACTTTATACCATAACTTGAAGACTAAGCCGCAGAAAAAGCCAGTAGAGTTTGAAAAGCCCGTTGAACGCAAAGACAGCGTTATTTATAAGACAAAGACCGTAACAAAAACGAAAATCGAAAAAGTTCCCCGTGACCTTACTTGGTGGCAGAAAACACAGATTTACGGCTTTTGGGTCATCCTTTTCATTCTTGTGATTGTTTATAGGAAAAAGATTTTATCCCTTGTAAAATGGCTTATCTGATTATCTTATAAAGAAATAAAATCGGAAATTATATCGGAATTTTGGCAATTATCGCTATCTTTGAACCGACATATTTGAAAAGTATAGCGTTTGCTATTGTTTTGAGGTAAGAAAATCGCCAAAATTTCTAAGTAACTCAAAAGCAATGGTGAATGCCCACGTCATATACGTGGGCATTTCCTTTGTAGAGTTACTGGGCGTTTGGCGATGCCTCTTACCGACAAGGAATGCCCACGTTTTTTGTGTGTATCTGTGAACAACGGCAATCACTATAAAGAGAACCCGTTAAATAACAGATATATGGATTTCAAAGATTCAATTAAACAAATCTCGGAGCGCATTGATACCCTCAAAGCCAATCTTCCGACAGAAGAAGCGACAAAGACGGCTTTGATTATGCCTTTTATAAACGCATTGGGTTATGATGTCTTCAACCCTTTGGAGGTGTTGCCTGAAATGTGTTGTGACATCGGCACAAAGAAAGGCGAGAAAATCGACTATGCCATAATGAGAGACGGCGAGCCGATAATACTTATTGAATGTAAACATTGGGAGCAAGACCTAAACCTGCATGACAATCAACTGTTGCGTTACTTCAACGTCTCAAAGGCTAAATTCGGTGTCCTGACAAACGGTATAACATATAGGTTCTACACAGACCTTTCAGAACCTAATATTATGGATGAAAAGCCGTTTTTGGAAATCAATATGCTTGACCTGAAAGACACGCAAATAGAAGAGTTGAAAAAGTTCCACAAATCGTATTTTGATGTTGATATGATTTTGAGTTCAGCGAGTGAACTTAAATATATGGGGGAACTGAGAACCGTCATCGGGAAAGAGTTCACGAACCCATCCCCTGATTTTGTTCGGTTCTTCGGGAAACAAGTGTATGATGGGGTATTTACCCCTAAAGTGCTTGAACAGTTCTCAACGCTTGTAAAACGCACAATCAACAACTATGTTAGCGATATAATATCAGACCGATTGAAAGCCGCCATAAAAGACGAAGAACAACCAGCAGAACAGAACATCACAACAGTTCAACAGCCGACAGATGAAGAACAACCCGACAACGGCATTGTAACCACAGCGGAAGAACTGGAAGCGTTCTATATCGTGAAATCACTTCTGAGAAACGTTTTCCCGGTTGAACGAATCACTTATAAAGACACACGTTCCTATTTCGGGGTTTCCATAGACAATAATGTTCGGAAGACCGTCTGCCGCTTTTATTTTGACCCTCCTACAAGAAAACGGCTTGCAATCATTGATGAAAACAAAAGCGAGAAGATGTACAAGTTAAATTCAATCAATGACATTTATAACTATGCTGACACTTTGATTGAGGCGGCAAACAAATATTTATAACCATGAAGAAACTATTTTATCTATTCTGTTTGTTAAGTGTTATTTTATTTATCGGCTGTTCAAATGATGACGAACCCGAAGTAAAGAAGTTTTCTCCTGACGTTGAAAATGTACTGACATCAATTCAAGGGACATTCTCGGGAGAAGAATATTTCTTGGGACAATGGTTTCGCACAGACAAGCTGACATTCTTCCCCTTTGCTGCTCCCGTTGAAAAGACAACATTCAAGGACGGCACAGTTGAAGTACATGGAACGGTTCACAGAGTTCAGAACAAAGCTGTCGGCGGGGAAGTCATTGACGATTATTTCTTTTGTGTTGAACCGTTAAGAACAGCCATAGTTCTGTATGGTTACAACAGTGATAACAAAGAGTTGAACGAGAAGAAAGAAACACTTAGCTATAAAATTGAAAGCCATGATATAATCAAGTTCAAAGATTACGGGCTTACAGACGATAATTGGATAAACTATTCAAGACAATAAAAGGCAAAGCCGAATGGCGTTCTATGTGCCCCGATGATTCCGGCAATGATAATTTACACCGATAAAAGATTTAGGCGGCACATACAGAAAATTCGATGAAAATAACTTTCAGATAAGCAGGCAGGGTGTTCACGGTTACGGACACCCTGTTTTCGTGAAGTCATCTTCTTCCTTGCAGAGATAACGGGCGACTTTATGACACACGTCATTGGGAATAAACCAACCTTGATTAATGATTTTGCGGAGAGCAACAAAATCCATATCTTTGAGACCTGAGAACAACACAAAAAAAATGTGCTTTTACAAATTTGTTGCTACTTTGTTGCTCTCACTCACGCATAAAACATCAAAAACCCTACAAATCAATAGATTACATCAAATAAAGAACATTTTGCATCGGCAAGTAAAGCTAATCATATATACCCAGTTATCCCCAAAACGAAAACGATGAGAGATTTTCCTTTATAGATAGCTTAGGATGTTCAGTTCTCCTATCTCCCATTTCAAAACAAAGGCTGTCCATTATCTAATATGTGACAGCCTTTCTATGAAAGTTTTCTTCAGATAAATATCATACTTTTTTCATAAACTCCTTCGGTGTTTTTCCAAAATACTCCTTATACCTGCCTCTGAAGTTTTTCAGATTTCGCATACCCACCATTTCAGCAACCATAGTCACAGAAAATTTTCCGCTTTCCAAAAGTTCCCGTGCCTTCTCCATCCTGATTCTCGAAATCAAATATTTGGGTGCTTCTCCCGTCAACAACTTCCACTTATTATAAAAGGTTGTCCGGCTCATGCACATCCTGGAGGCAATATCATCTACTGTCAAATCCTCTTTATCCATATTCTCCATAATGTAAAGCTTCACTTCATTCAAAAATGCCAGATTGGCATCCTGCTGAGCCCGCTCCATAGGTTTCGTTAAAAAATCTTCTCCAAAAACTTTCTGAAGAAATGTCTTCCGAAGAAAACGGCTATTATTTATCAATATGGATATTTCCACTTTAAGGTCCTCCAGATTAAAGGGCTTACATACAAAGAGATCAGCCTGAGAAGAACAACGCTTTTCCCGCCGTTTCACATCAATGTGCGCCCCCATCAATATCACCGGAATAAAGGAGGTGTCCCTCGACGTCTTCAGTTTAGAAGAAAGTTCCTCACCGCTCATACCTTTCAACATGATATCACAAATCACCAAATCCGGATACTCTTCACATATTACCTCCAATGCTTCCTGACCGTCATCAAAGCTCCTCACTACAAAACATTCCGATAAACGTTTCTCAAGATAATCCTTGAATCCCTTGTCATTATCCGCAAGTATCACTAAAGGTCTATCCATATTTTTTTTCTTCGAGAAACCATGGAAAGCTATTTCCGACTCATTCACCTGAAAAGTGTCCGGAATATTTAAGGATGTATCCCCCCCCGAAACCGCACACGAACATCTTATGGGAAATCGAAGCAGAGCCTCCTTTTCCAAAGTCAGTATTTTCCCGTCACATATATTCATCAACTTGTCAAAAAACACACCGCCCATGCCATACTGCTTGCCATGCAGAGGTCGCAGAATAGGAAGCCGCGACGAGTACCATCTGCAACATTTCAGAAATCGCTTGTTGCCTGTATCCTTAATCCTGATTGCCCAGTAATCTCCCTTCAACGAAACCTGCATCGAGAGATGCGTTTCCGGCAGAGAACACTCGATGGCACTCAATACAAACCGGTCGATAACCGGAGATATCTTTCCCGGATCAAACCAAGCGCTTGCATAGTCAAAATCCGGAACCAAATCCAGCTTCATCTGTAACCCGGCCACATGAGACTGTAAAAAAGACACTTTCTTCCTCATAAATGCGCCGATTTCATGTTCTGCAACTACCAGGCTACCAGAATTGCCAAATAGTCGTTTCAACTCCATCAACGCTATCAAGTGCTGCTCCAGCCCGCCTATATGATGAAGTGCAACAGCCAGTTCCTTCTTTATGTCTTCCGGACAGTCTCCTTCGTAAACTGCCCCTAACGGTGTCTTAATCAAAGAAATGGGATTACGTATGTTTTGAAAGGTATCAATGAAATACTGATTTCCCTCTTTCAGTAAATCTCTTTCTTCACTGATACAGAGTAAATGGAACAAAAGCCAACATAATATACAGATTCCACTAGCCACTATTGGCAGAACAGACCAGGGAACCTTATGATATACGCCGATGGATAGCAGGAAAACGCATAATGACACTACTATTATTATTATCGATAAATGTTTCATACTATTATAAGTTTAAGTAATAATGATTCATACTAATATATACCCGAGTTTTCAGTCAATAGCAGGATAATCCCAAGTATGTCATCAGGAGGCGGTCTAATGGGGGAACGGTAGGTTCCTTGAGTCATCGAATTCACCTTACCAACCCTCGTTTGCTAGAAGAGCCTGCATTTCGTCCACCTGTATTTCATACCCAGCAACTCTCTAAACCATTCATTTCCCATGCCCAACGTATCTTTAAATATCAATACAACATTCCGCTTATCCAAGATAGCTCCAATCAATTATTCTCAAACAAAATAATAGTATAACAAACGGAAAGGCTAAAAAGATGATACCACTTCACACATATTCTTATCATACTCACATATCTTGCGCATGAAACAGAAAGACATTATCTTTGCAGCATGAAACAAGAACTGAAAGAAAACGGAGGATTACCGGCACATATACTCTGGACACTTGCTATCGTAGCTGGCGTGTCCGTAGCCAACTTGTATTACAATCAACCCCTGCTTAATATCATGCGGCATGAATTGGAAGTTTCTGAATTCAAAACGAACCTCATTGCCATGATTACACAAATCGGATATGCGCTGGGATTATTGTTCATCGTCCCATTAGGAGACCTCTATCGACGCAAGAATATCATCCTAACGAATTTCTTCCTACTCATATTTTCCCTTCTAGCCATTGCCATGGCACCGAACATCTACATCATCTGGGCAGCATCACTCATTACCGGCATCTGCTCCATGATACCCCAAATATTTGTACCGATTGCCTCGCAATTCTCACGCCCCGAAAACAAGGGACGGAATGTAGGTGTCGTCATCTCAGGATTACTGACTGGAATACTTGCATCACGTGTTGTCAGCGGATTTGTGGGTGAAGTGCTTGGCTGGCGTGAAATGTACTTCATCGCCGCTGGAATGATGTTACTATGCGCTATCGTTGTATTAAAGGTACTACCGGACATACAACCGACTTTCCAAGGCAAATATTCCGGGCTGATGAAGTCTCTTTTCTCATTAGTAAGAGAATACCCCTCTCTACGAATCTACTCGATACGTGCAGGACTGGCCTTTGGCTCATTCCTTGCCATGTGGTCCTGCCTTGCATTCAAAATGGGAGAAGCCCCGTTCCATGCATCCAGCGATGTCATCGGCATACTAGGGCTCTGCGGCATTGCCGGAGCCTTAACCGCATCTTTTGTAGGAAAATATGTAAAAAAGGTAGGCATACGCAATTTCAACTTTATCGGTTGCGGAATGATTCTGCTTGCATGGGCCTCGCTCTTTTTCTGCGGAAACAACTATGCAGGTATCATTACCGGTGTCATTCTTATAGACATAGGCATGCAATGTATCCAACTCAGCAACCAGACCAGTATTTTCGACATCTACCCGTCTGCCTCCAATCGGGTAAATACGATTTTCATGACCATTTACTTCATCGGCGGCTCTTTGGGTACCTTCCTTGCAGGAAGCAGTTGGCAGACTTGGGGATGGAGTGGCGTGGTCGGCACCGGCGTTATTTTAACAATAATATCGTTGTCCATCACCCTTTACAGCAAGAAATAACAAGGATACTATCATTTTTCCAAGCAAACGCAAAGATTTGATAATTTTTATTTGTCATGCAAAGGATAAGGAAGATATTGAACAGAATTGTTATACCTTTGTCGCATCAAACTATAAACGACAGATTGATAATAGATTCGTCAACCAAGCATAGTCAAAAACAACCCTATGAATTCAGCAAAGAAAATACCCTCTCCACTCGTTTCTCTATTTCCCATCGCTTTTCTCGTAGGAATGCTGTTCGCCACCATCCATACTTTCGGAAGTGACGCCTTGAGTGGAGGAAGCCAGATTTCCCTGCTTGCCACCACTGGTATGTGTGTCTTTATCGGCATGACTTTCTACCGCATCCCTTGGAAAGATTATGAACTTGCCATCACCAACAACATTTCAGGTGTTGCCACAGCTATCATTATTCTATTGATTATCGGTGCTTTGAGCGGCACATGGATGATAAGTGGGGTGGTACCTACCCTTATATATTATGGTATGCAGATTATCCATCCGAATTTTTTCCTTGCTTCTACCTGCATTATTTGTGCATTGGTATCAGTAATGACGGGAAGTTCATGGACCACTATCGCCACCATCGGTATCGCCCTTTTGGGCATAGGTAAGGCACAAGGTTTTGAAGAGGGATGGATAGCCGGTGCCATCATTTCGGGAGCCTATTTCGGAGACAAAATTTCACCGTTATCGGATACCACGGTCCTTGCCTCATCCGTAACGGAAACACCGTTATTCAGCCATATCCGCTATATGATGATCACCACCGTCCCCTCTCTCCTCATCACCCTTGTCATCTTTACAGTAATGGGACTCACACACGAAACGAACAATACACAACAGATCGCGGAATTTACGGCAGCATTGGACGCCAAATTCAACATTACTCCCTGGTTACTGGCTGTTCCCGTGATTACGGGAATACTGATTGCCCGGAGAGTGCCTTCCGTCATCACACTCTTTCTCTCCACTCTGCTGGCAGGGATATTCGCCTTCATCTTCCAACCGGGACTACTGAATGAGATAGCGGAAGGTGGGAATATGTTCAAAGGGATAATGATGACATTCTATGGCAGTACCAGCCTGCAAACTGACAGTGACATGTTGACAGAACTGATTGCCACACGAGGTATGGCAGGAATGATGAATACCATCTGGCTCATCATCTGCGCCATGTGTTTCGGTGGAGCCATGACGGCAAGCGGCATGCTAGGAAGCATCACTTCCCTATTCGTCCGCTTCATGAAGAATACAGCCAGCATGGTAGCATCCACCGTATGTTCCGGATTGTTCCTGAACCTTGCCACGGCAGACCAGTACATCAGCATTATCCTCACCGGAAACATGTTCAGCAACGTTTACGCAAAGAAAGGCTACGAAAGCCGGCTACTTAGCCGTACCACGGAAGATGCCGTTACCGTCACCTCCCCGCTTATCCCATGGAACACCTGCGGCATGACGCAAGCCACCATTTTGAGTGTACCCACACTGACCTACCTTCCCTATTGCTTCTTCAACCTTATCAGTCCGGTAATGAGTATCTTTATTGCTGCTATCGGATATAAAATAATTAAAAAACCGGTGAACAATCCTGGATAGGCATTGTTCTTGCAATAAACTTATAACGAACAATTTATTTAAACCTAAACAAAAAAAGATTCGATTATGAAAAAGTTTATTGCATTAGCAGCAGTAGTATTGGTAAGCATGGCAACAACGACCATGTATGCACAAGAGAGTAGAGCTGAAAAGCGCGCAGACCGTAAAGCCCAAAGAGACGCAGAACGTGCACGCCTGAAAGCTGAAGAACAAGCACAGGATGCCATTTCGTACGATGACGCAATGGCGGCCTTGAAAGCTCACCAGTTCGTAATGGAGGCAGACCAAGTGATGTTCCGCAACGGACAGACCGCATTTGTAAACTCCAACACCAACTTCGTATTGGTCAACCAAGGACGTGGCACCGTGCAGGTAGCCTTCAACACCGTATACCCAGGTCCTAACGGCATTGGCGGTGTAACAGTAGACGGAACCGTATCGGACATCCAAATGACTACCGACAAACGGGGCAACGTGAATTGTAACTTCAGCATCCAGGGTATCGGCATTTCCGCCCAGATATTCCTTACGCTGACCGATGGCGGGAACAACGCAACCGTAACCATCAGCCCGAACTTCAACTCCAACACCATGACTTTGAGCGGGAACCTGGTTCCGCTGGAACAATCCAACATATTCAAGGGACGTTCCTGGTAAAACCCTTATATAAATATATATATTCCCACTCCGCCACAAATCACACTAAAAAGTGTACATTTGTAGCGGAGTTTTTTATATACCAATGTCATGAGAGAATTTATCATTGCAGACAATCAAGATATCACCAAAGCAGGCATGATGTTCCTATTGGGCAGACAGAAAGACACCTCCCTGCTGCTGGAAGCCGACAACAAGGCAGAACTGATACAGCAACTACGCCTGCATCCCACCGCCGTTGTCATTCTGGACTATACCCTTTTTGATTTTTCGGGAGCCGAAGAGCTAATGGTACTTCACGAACGCTTCAAGGAAGCCGATTGGCTACTCTTTTCCGACGAATTGAGCCTACCGTTCCTGCGCCAGGTATTGTTCAGCAGCATGGCATTCGGCGTAGCGCTGAAGGATAATTCCAAAGAAGAGATACTGACCGCACTACAATGCGCCTCACGCAAGGAGCGATTCATCTGTAATCACGTCAGTAACCTGCTGCTCGCAGGCAACGGTTCCTCCTCCCCCACTCATCCTACCATCAAAGATGATTTACTGACTACTGCCGAACGGAGCATCCTAAAAGAGATAGCCCTGGGGAAAACAACCAAAGAAATAGCTGCCGAACGAAACCTCAGCTTCCATACGGTAAACAGCCACCGGAAGAATATCTTCCGGAAACTGGGTGTAAACAATGCGCACGAAGCCACCAAATATGCCATGAAGGCAGGCATCGTAGACTTGGTGGAATATTATATATAAATCTCCCCGCTCCCGACACACAGCCGGGCATCAGCATCATACACCACTCCGAACTGGCCCGGAGCAATGCCTTGCAGCTTTTCTTCCGAAACAATGCGGTAACCCTCCGCCTCCTTTTGCAACCTGCCTTTGACAAACTCCGGCGTATGGCGTATCTTGAAAGTCACCTCCACCTCTTCCTGCGCTCCCTTCCAGGGATTATCCGTAATGAAATGAAAATCGTACATACGGAATTCATAGCCGTATTGCAATGCCGTATCACATCCGCGGGACACGTAAATCACATTCTCCTCCACATCCTTGCGGACAACAAACCACGGTCCTCCACCCAACCCCAATCCTTTACGCTGGCCGATGGTATGAAACCAATAGCCCCGATGCTTGCCC
Source organism: Bacteroides sp. RTP31139st1_H2_RTP31139_211217 (assembly GCF_040227615.1). Classification (NCBI taxonomy): domain Bacteria; kingdom Pseudomonadati; phylum Bacteroidota; class Bacteroidia; order Bacteroidales; family Bacteroidaceae; genus Bacteroides; species Bacteroides sp. RTP31139st1_H2_RTP31139_211217. Next base: position 13,597 of record NZ_JBCNZM010000011.1, read on the forward strand.
AACTTTCTACCCGTTTCCAACTCCACAATATCCCCTTCCCTTTCGCCAAGGAAACGGCGCACAAAATCATTATAATCAATCTTTCCCAGAAAGCAGATGCCCTGACTGTCACGACGTCTGGCGCTGGGCAATCCGGCACGCAGGGCTATGTCACGAACCTCATTCTTCATCAGTCTGCCCAATGGAAACATCAGTTTGGAAACTTGCAGATAATCTATCTGTGCCAGAAAGTCGGTCTGGTCTTTCACGGAATCGGCAGCGGTACCGAGCCATGTCTTTCCATCCCTCAACACCGTAGTGGCGTAGTGCCCGGTTGCCGTGACATCGAAATCCTTCCCCACACGTTGCTCAAAGCACCCGAACTTTATCAGCTTGTTGCACATCACATCCGGATTGGGAGTCAAGCCACGTCTTATTTTATCAATGGCATAAGCCGCCACCTGGTCCCAATACTCCCGGTGCAGGTCCACTACTTCCAACGATAATCCATAACGCCGGGCAATGGCAGAAGCCATCTCCATATCCTCTTCCGCAGAGCAGTCCATATAATCGGCATCGTCCCTCCCTATTTTGATATAAAATAGAGAAGGACGGTAACCTTGTTCGCAAAGGAGATGTACCACCACGGAGCTGTCTACACCTCCCGACAATAATACAGCAATATTCATTCTATCGTATACTGTTATTCTTTTAAATTCTGTCAAATGCCTGGGACAAGTCGTCCAGCAAATCATCGATATGTTCTGTCCCGATGGAGAGGCGGACCGTGCCCGGTTTGATGCCTTGTTCTTCCAATTCCCGTGCACTCAATTGGGAATGGGTAGTGGTGGCAGGATGGATAACCAGGGATTTCACATCAGCCACATTGGCAAGCAACGAGAATATCTGTAAACTGTCAATAAACGTCTGCGCTTCCTTCACACCGCCCCGCACCTCAAACGTAAAGATAGAACCGCCTCCATTCGGAAAGTATTTCCCGTAAAGCGCGTGGTCAGGATGCTCGGGCAGGGACGGGTGGTTCACGGCAACCACTTTGGGATGCTTCTTCAAGAATTCAACCACTTTCAAGGCATTCTCCACATGACGTTCCACGCGAAGCGACAACGTCTCCAATCCTTGCAACAGAATGAAAGCATTGAAAGGACTGATTGTGGCACCGGTATCACGCAACAATACGGCACGGATACGGATGGCATAGGCAGCAGGACCGGCAGCGTCGACGAAACGTACTCCATGATAACTCGGGTCCGGTTCCGTCAGTTGGGGAAACTTCCCCGAGGCCACCCAGTCGAACTTGCCGCTATCTACAATAACACCACCCAAGGACGTACCATGCCCTCCGATGAACTTCGTTGCCGAATGGACTACAATATCTGCCCCATGCTCTATGGGACGAATCAAGTAAGGAGTACCGAAGGTGTTATCTATAATCAGAGGAATCCGGTGACGGTGTGCTATTTCAGCAACGGCATCAATGTCAATGATGTTGCAATTCGGATTTCCCAGCGTTTCAATGAATACTGCCTTGGTATTCTCCTGAATCGCTTTCTCGAAATTGTCCAGATTGCCCGGGTCCACAAAAGTAGTGGTAACCCCGTAGGCAGGCAATGTGTGGGCCAGCAGATTATACGTTCCGCCGTAGATGGTCTTAGCTGCCACGATATGGTCGCCTGCACGGGTGATATTCTCAAAGGCATAAGTGATGGCTGCCGCACCCGAGGCTACGGCCAATCCGGCAACACCGCCTTCCAGAGCCGCCACACGTTTCTCGAACACATCCTGGGTGGAATTCGTCAACCGCCCGTAAATATTCCCCGGGTCCTGCAAGCCAAAGCGGGCTGCCGCATGGGCCGAATTACGAAATACATACGAAGTTGTCTGATAGATAGGTACGGCGCGGGCATCAGTTGCCGGGTCGGGTTGTTCTTGTCCAACGTGAAGTTGTAGAGTCTCAAAGTGCAATTTCTTTGTTTCCATTGTCGTTTGTATTTTAGGTGAATAAACCGTTTCTCATTCGGATGTTGCAAAGATAGAGCGATAAGCCGGGGCAGACAATGACACAGATTAGGGAATTTTATACCACAATTGTGGTAGATAAGCAAGCTATTTTCTATCTTTAGATAAGATAGACTGCATTTCGGCAAAACTTTTTCATGCAAGCATGAAAGTTCTGCACTCAATTTGCACTATCTTTGCCCCCATGAAAGCAAGAAATATACTGATACTCATATTGGGAACCCTGATTCTTCCCATTTATCTGACTTCCTGCGGGGTGGACCGCTGGAAAGAGTATGCCGGACAGACCCAGACAGACCGCTGGATTGACGATACCATGCGTGTGTGGTACTATTGGGTAGACGCTATCCCCCATACCAACGACCTGAACTATTTTCAAGCCCCTTTCACTTTCTTTGCCTCGCTCAAATCCGAAGAAGACAAATTCTCCACCATCGACAGTCTGGTCAGCGTCACCACTACCCGCAGCATCCCCTATACGGATTACAGCTACGGATTCCAGTTCACTACCAACCAGATAGAAGTAGAAGGAGAAGAGAATGCCATTGTTGCACAGATTCTTTACGTTGCCGACGGAAGCCCGGCCTCGGAAATCGGGCTGAAACGGGGTGACTGGATTATGAAGATGGACGGGAACTTTATTACTGAACAGAATTATAAGAAACTGTATGGAAGTAGTGCCATGGAACTTACAGTAGGTTATTACGACGTGGAGAAAAATGCCATCGTTGCTTACGACAAACCCAGACAGATAGCATCGGCGCGTCCCGTCAACGACAACCCGGTGCACTATAAGAATGTATATACATCAGGCAGCAAGAAAATAGGTTATCTGGTCTACAACCACTTCAGTTCCGGCCCCACGGACAACAGTAATGAATATGACAACGACCTGCGCAGCGCATTCCAATATTTCGCATCACAGCAAGTCAACGAATTCATCCTTGACTTGCGCTACAACAACGGTGGATTACTGAGTTGCGCAGAATTGCTGTGTACCATGCTTGCACCTTCCTCCGCCTTGGGACAAGAGTTGGGGTACCTGGAATTCAACAACCGCTTCAATCCGCAGATAGTACCGTTCACCCTGAACTCCGGACTCATCGGAAACGGAGCAAACCTAAACCTGAATACTCTCTACGTACTTACCAGCAGCCAGACTGCCTCCGCCTCCGAAATGGTGATTAACTGTCTCGACCCGTATATGGATGTTGTCATTATCGGCGGTACTACCGTAGGCAAGAATGTAGGTTCCAGGAATTTCTCCAGCCCCGAACTGATGATAACGATGAATCCCATCGTCTGCAAGATATACAATTCGGAAGGGAAATCTGATTATGAATCCGGATTCCAACCGGCCTACTCGGGATATGTAGTGAATGAGATGAGCGACATGTCACGTTTCCTGCCCTTTGGAGATACCAACGAAGCCTTATTGAGCACTGCACTCGGCGCCATCGACGGAAGCATACAACCGCCCGCACAAGAAGATACCCGTTCTTTAAGAGTGACCACTCTCGCAAACTCCATTGAACGTCGGGCAAGCCATGCCGTACGCATCAAATAAAAAGACCAATAGGATGAAACTAAACAGAAGAGTTACAATCATCACCCGATTTTCGGGAATCATGTTCAGCCTGCTGTTGCTCGGCGGACTGGCAGCTTGCAGCGATGATAACAATGGCAATGATACGCCAGAACCGGAGCCGTCAACCTAACCCACCACTCCTTTCTCCAAAATCGAACTCAAAGAAGTGATAGAGAGCGATGCGCAACCGGTTACTGCCACCCACACCTACCTTTACAACAGTGCAGGCAGGCTGACCAGCTACACCGGCAAACAGAGCTTTACAGCAGGAGACGAACTCTTCGAGATAGAGAATACCACTACTGTCGAATACAAGGACCATCAAGCCGTGATAACCGACGAAGCAGGTACAGTATCAACCTACACGCTGAATGACAAAGGTTATGCCACCACTTGTACCAGTCAGGATATGGCAGGAAATACCCGTACTTACACCTTCTCCTACCTCATCAACACCGAAGACAAATACTATCTGGAAAACATCACAGAAAAGCTGGACGACGGAAAAGAATACTCATTCATTACAATAGACTACAGCAACTTCCGGGCATTGCGCATACAGCAAAAGGTTGACACTTTTGAACACAACAGTACGGCTACCACACCATCAGGCAATGAAATTGCAAATATCTCCGAAATACCAAGCCTATTCATTACGGACATGTATCCGCTTTCCATGCATGCAGTTGCCATATACGGGAAGATATTGGGAGAACCTGCAAACTATCTGATTACCCAACTCATCCCGGACAGCAACGGAGAAAGTGAAGAGACCACCACCTATACTTATACGTTAGATAACCGGGGTATCGTCACTTCCTGCCATGCAGTCGTCAGGCATATAAGGAACGGCTACGAGCAGGACTACACACGCACCGTGAACTATACCATCGAATAATAAGCTACTTACTTCTTAAAGAACTTGTCGAAGAAAAGGACGTGATAGTCTATGGAGTTGTTCCAATACGTTCCGGTATGTCCACCGGGACGAGTGATGAAGTCATGGTCTATCTTCCTTGCCAGCAGCCGGTTGTGCAAGTCCTTGTTCACTTCAAGAAAGAAATCGGCCTCACCGCAGTCGATGATTAGCGCCAAGTCGCCATTTACAATCTTATCCAGCTGGTTGACCACCGTATGCGCATCCCAAGATGCCTTGTTGGCAGCAAACTCTCCCAACTGCTTGTTCATTTCCCAATTCTGGGGGAACGGCCGTATATCCACTCCTCCACTCATACTGCCCGCCGCACCGAACACATCCTTATGACGGATAGCACTCCACAAAGCACCGTGGCCGCCCATACTCAATCCACTGATGGCACGCGCCTTTCTATCGGGAATGGTAGCATAGTTCCCGTCTGTATACTTCACCAATTCCGAGGTGACAAAAGTCTCATAACGGTAGGCAGGATTCTCCGGACTGTCCCAATACCAACTGTTCTTGCCGTCCGGACATACAAATATGATTCCTTTCTCATCCGCCATCTGCGGCAATTCCGGCTTCAGCTGCACCCAGCTCCGCGCATTGCCGCCATAACCGTGCAACAGATAAACCACCGGACAAGCCTGCTTGCCGATAGCCTTATCAGGCAATACATACACAACTTTTACATCCTTATTCATGGCTGCACTTCTCACCAACACCGTGTCTACACGTGCCGCCTGCAACATTACGGCAGACAGACACCACAAAAGCCCCAAGGCAATAATTCTTTTTTTCATCTATTTATTGTTTATTTTTTCTAACGGATGGCAATATTAACAATAAATACTGAAAAATCATTATCTTTGCCTCACAAACTATTCAAAATCCACTATGGAGTTTATTATCATTCTACTTTTACTTATTCTGAACGGCATTTTTGCCATGTATGAAATCGCTTTAGTCTCCTCAAGTAAAGCACGCCTTGAAACTCTTGTCGGAAAAGGGAACAAAAGAGCCAAAGGAGTATTGAAACAACTGGAAGAACCCGAAAAATTCCTCTCCACCATCCAAATCGGTATTACTCTTATCGGTATCGTATCCGGTGCCTATGGTGGTGCCACCATCGCTGATGACGTAGAACCGCTGTTCGCCCTCATTCCGGGAGTAGCCGCCTATGCCAAGACTCTCGCCATGATTACCGTAGTAGCCATCATCACCTATCTGTCGCTCATCATAGGCGAACTGGTGCCCAAGTCCATCGCCTTGAACAACCCGGAACGATGGGCCACCATGCTCAGCCCCTTCATGATTGTGCTAACCAAGATTTCCTATCCGTTTGTATGCCTGCTGAGCGCTTCCACCAAACTGATGAACAAACTCATCGGACTGAACAGCGGCGAAGAACGCCAAATGACACAAGACGAACTGAAGATGATTCTGCACCAAAGCTCGGAACAAGGCGTCATCGACAAAGACGAAACGGAAATGTTGCGTGACGTGTTCCGCTTCTCGGACAAAAGAGCGAATGACCTGATGACCTATCGCCGCGACATCGTCGTGCTCCATCCCACAGACACACCGGAAGAGGTGTTGCGTATCATCCACGAAGAACACTTCAGCAAATATCTCCTGGTGGAGCGGGGAAAGGACGAGATTATCGGTGTGGTTTCCGTAAAGGACATCATCTTGATGATGGGCGGCGAACAACCCTTCAACTTACGTAGTATTGCACGCCCTGCTTTGTTTATTCCGGAAAGTTTGTATGCAAAGAAAGTTTTAGAGCTGTTTAAGAAGAACAAAAACAAGTTCGGAGTTGTTGTAGACGAGTATGGAAATACAGAAGGTATCATCACCCTGCACGATTTGACGGAAAGTATCTTCGGAGACATCCTCGAAGAGAATGAAACGGAAGAAGAGGAAATCGTTGTTCGTCAAGACGGTTCCATGCTGGTGGAAGCTTCCATGAATCTGGATGACTTTATGGAGGCGATGGGCATTATGAACTATGATGACCTGAAAGAAGAAGACTTCACCACCTTGAGCGGTCTTGCCATGTTCTTGATAGGACGGGTGCCGAAAGCCGGAGACTTGTTCAGCTACAAAAACCTGGACTTCGAAGTGGTGGATATGGACCGCGGACGGGTGGACAAGCTGCTCGTCATCAAGAAAGAAGAAGATGAATAACAAACGCTATTGCGTCTTTATAATTAACTTAAACCATTAAAGCAATGAAAAAAGTAATGATGATTGCAGCCCTTGCCGCTGCATTGGTATCCTGCCAATCAAAAGGAACTCAGAACAATGACGCCGTCGCCATGGACGAAAGTGTAATGGCTGTTACCGGCAATGACTCGTCTGCCGTAGCCGTATACGAAGGAATCCTTCCCGCCGCCGACGGTCCGGGCATCCAGTATGTATTGAGCGTAGACAGTGTAGGTCCCGACGGAGAAAGCGGCTACACGCTGGTAACAACTTATCTGGATGCCGAAGGCCCCGGAAAGAACAAGAGCTTTACTTCCAAAGGAAAGAAAGAAGTTATCCAGAAAGACGTCGACAACAAGAAGAAAACAGCCATCAAGCTGACCCCGAACGACGGGGACACTCCGGTGTACTTCGTAGTAGTGAACGACACAACCCTGCGCCTTGTCAACGACAGCCTGCAGGAAGCAGTGAGTGACTTGAATTATGACATCATCCAGGTGAAATAGTCCATCCATACTTATAAGAAAGAACGGTACAGCCGGAATTACTGAATTCAGTGGTTCCGGCTGCTGTTTTTTCAATGAGGGGGCATTTCAAACAAGAGAACAGAAGGCTATATCAAAAAGTTAGTGCTATCTTTGTCGCTTCATCAAAGTATATATAAACATGAAACATTCTTCCGAGAAACCTTTAGCACCTGCCAACTACTCACGCTGTTTCAACAACCAATGCCCGAAAGCCGACAACTGCCTGCATCGCTTAGCCGCCCTTCGCGATACCCCCGAGTACCCGTCCATCCGCATCATCAATCCACTGTGTATTCCAGAGGATAGCAGCCAATGCGCCTATTTCCAATCGACACAAAAGATACATGTCGCATGGGGAATCAGCCACTTGCTCGATGAAGTTCCCTACAAGAATCTCCAACCTCTGAAAAGCCAGTTGATAGCCCATTTCGGCCGCGGAAAATACTACCGCTTCTACCGGGAAGAATCTTACCTTTCCCCCGAAGACCAGAACTATATCCGCAGAACTTTCCACCAATACAACATTCCGGGAGAACCGGCTTTCGACTCCTACAGCGAAGAATACAAATGGTAGAAAGGTAATCTTCAGCCCCCTTTTCATGTCATTTTATCACTGAAAATATAGATAACACTTTAGTTCACAACGGTGAACACTTTGTTACAACAGTAAGAAACAAAGTGTTCACATACTATGAAACAAACTGTTCACACTCAATAAAACAAACTGTTTTCTTTAACGGAACAAACAGTTTCCTACTAATGAAACAAACTGTTCTCCATATTGAAACAAACCGTTCTCCTTAGGGAAACAGACGGATTCCCTTTTGAAGCCCTACAAGGGGAATAATTATCGCCTACGAAAATATAGGAGGAAATACAGCGACATAGTGCGATACCTATTCTCTGCAAAACGGGTGAACGTGTTCGGGAGGATATTGCAGCAACACGGGATGAGGTAAAGGAAAGAGAGGGGGAGATGGTATATTGTGTGGTAAAAGTGGAGAGGCAGAAAAGACGAAAAGGATTACAGTTGAAATAAATTCTTTTTCTTAACTTTGTGAAATAGAAACATCGAATATGACGATGAAGAAAATAAAAATATGAAAACAGCACTATCTATAAATCAACCGTTCAAGGATTGGGTAAACCACCTAAAACAAGACATTCGTAGTGCACAGATTAAAGCGGCTGTACGCGTGAACAGCGAACTGCTTCACCTTTACTGGCAACTGGGAGCAGAAATTATAGAACGGCAGAAAGAAATGACTTGGGGAAGCGGATTTCTCGAAGAGTTGAGTCGTGAGCTGATGGCAGAATTTCCTGATATGAAAGGGTTCTCATATAGAAACATACGCAGTATAAAGCAGTGGTATCTATTTTATAATGAGCCACATACAATTTGGCAACAAGTTGTTTCCAAATTAGGTGAAGAGAAATTTTTCTCCATCCCTTGGGGGCATCATCTCTATATCATCTCCCAATGCAAGGAAGTGAACTTATTCGGAGAAAGACAGTTAAACAATAAAACCGGAAACATATATGGCCGATAATTATCTTGAAAATCAGTACGAGCAATACCGGGCACGCAAAGCAGCTTGGGAGAAAGCGAAAAAATCCGGTAAGGCACAAACGCTACATAAGCCGACACTTCCCCTCAAAAAAGGCGGAAAGAAAGTGTTCGTTACCGGAGGTGCAGGAGGTATTGGCAAAGCCATTGTAGAAGCCTTCTGCAAGCTTAATTACCAAGTAGCCTTTTGTGACAAGAATGAACTGGAAGGACAACAAACCGCCCAAGCCACCGGAGCACAATTCCACCCCGTCGACCTAAACAGCAAAGAAGCATTGGAACTTTGCCTGCAAAATATTTTCAAGGAATGGGGGGATATTGACATCATTATAAACAATGCCGGCATCAGTGAATTCTCTCCCATCACAGAAACGAGTGTGGAGACTTTCGATAAAATATTGTCTGTGAATTTACGTCCGGTGTTCATTACTTCACATGCGTTGGCAGTACACCGCAAAAGTCAAAACAGCACGAATACCTACGGAAGAATCATTAATCTCTGTTCTACCCGCTATCTGATGAGTGAACCAGGCAGTGAAGGATATGCAGCTTCCAAAGGAGGTATCTATTCATTGACGCATGCGTTGGCTTTATCGCTTGCAGAGTGGCACATCACGGTCAACTCCATCTCTCCGGGCTGGATTCAGACACACGATTATGAACAATTACGGGCAGAAGACCATTCACAACATCCCTCCGGACGGGTTGGCAAACCGGAAGATATTGCCCGTATGTGCGTATTCCTATGTCAAGACGAAAACGACTTCATCAATGGCGAAAACATAACCATTGACGGAGGCATGACCAAAAAGATGATTTACTGGGAATAGCCCTTTTATAAAACAATCTGCCCAACATAATAATTATAGGATATGAACATGAAAAAGTCTTTTATAGGAATCCTGGCAGCAACCATCATCCTCAGCGGATGCGGCACAAGCCAGATGGCTGCAGGCGACCCTAACGCAGTGCTCGCAGGAGCTGCCATCGGAAGTAATGTAGGCGGTGCCATCGGCGGGCTGATAGGTGACAGTAACGGAGGCTGGCGAGGAGGATACCGGGGTTCCGCCATCGGCACCATCATAGGAACCATTGCGGGAGCTGCCATTGCCAATGCAGCCACAGCCCCCAAAAAGCAGGAGGAGTACAGCTACCGGATAGAAAGGACACAGCCCTATCCCCCGCAATCCGGAAGACAGCCGCAAGCATCGGCCATCGACCACTTGAGGATACGGAATATACGTTTCATTGACGACAGCCGCAACCACGTCATCAATTCGGGCGAAAACTGTAAAGTGATTTTTGAAATCATGAACGAAGGAAACAAAACAGCCTACAACGTAGTGCCGGTGGTGGTGGAAACCACGGGCATGAAGCGTATTTACATATCGCCGTCGGTCATGATAGAGCAAATAACTCCGCGCAACGGTGTGAAATACACCGCCAACATCAGTGCCGGAGAACGGATAAAGACGGGTAACGTCACCATACGCATAGCCATAGCCGACGAGTACGGAGACGAATATGACTGGCAGGAGTTTTCGTTGCCCACACAACGGTAGAACAATGTCTTAACAGTAGTTTTTAAAAAGAAATGGAACAACAGCAATCTTCTTTCAAAGAAAAAGAACGCATAGAATTACGGGAACCCCGACGCTTCAAAGTCACCATCTACAATGATGACTTCACCACCATGGAGTTTGTGGTAAAAGTACTCACCACCGTCTTTTACAAATCATCGGCAGAAGCGGAAACACTGATGCTGCAGGTGCACAAGAGCAACTCCGCGGTAGTGGGCATCTACTCATACGACATCGCCCACTCCAAAGTACAGAAAGCCACCCGCATGGCACGCAATGAAGGTTTCCCCCTCCGGCTCACCGTCACCCCGGAGGAAGAAGAATAAGAAAGAAACAATATGGATATAAAAAATACGATATTCGTAAACCAAGCATTCGCTTCCGCACAAAGAAAAGCCGAGTCTTACCGGCACGAGTTCATCATGCCCGAACATCTGCTGAGCGCCATTCTGGAACAGGAACCCTTTATCAACACCCTGCAAGATACCTTCTACAATTATGTGGAGCTCAGCATCTCACTGGAAAACTATCTGACGGAAGAAGTGGAAACTATCCCCGACAATGTGGAATACGAGTTGGGACTTTCCGTCCAGCTCAGTTCACTCCTACAACATGCCTATATGGTGACAGAGTATTCCAGCGCCGAAGAACTGGGTGTTCCCCATCTGATACAAGGCTTGCTGCAACTGGAAGATTCCTGGGCATGCCATTTCCTAAAGGAAGCAGTCGGCGGCGACCTGCCCGAATTCCTCAGTCTGCTCATTACCCACTACGAAGAAGCGGAGCTGGCAGAAGAAGCAGGCGGTACGCCATCTCCCGATGAACAAGAGAAAACAGAACCGTGGCGTAACTACGTGACCTGCCTCAACGACCATCTGGCAGACCACAACCCGCTTATCGGCAGGGAGATGGAGTTGGAGCGAACCATACAAGTGCTCTGCCGCAAAGAAAAGAACAACCCGTTGCATGTGGGCGAACCCGGTGTAGGCAAAACAGCCCTTGCCTATGGGCTTGCCGCCCGTATCGAAGCGGGCAACGTCCCCGAACGGCTTGCCGGCTTCCGCATCTATGAGCTGGACTTGGGCAGTCTACTGGCAGGCACACAATATCGCGGCGATTTCGAGAAGCGGCTGAAAAGTATCATGGAAGGCATCGGTCGTGAGGGAAATGCCATCGTCTACATCGACGAGATACACAACCTGATAGGCGCCGGACGCACGGGCGAAGGCTCTATGGATGCCTCCAACATGCTGAAACCCTATCTGGAAACCGGGGCAATACGTTTCATCGGCTCTACCACCTACGACGAGTACAACCGCTACTTCGCACGCAGCAAGGGACTGGTACGCCGCTTCCAGCAGATAGACATACTGGAACCGAGCATTGAAGAAGCCATACATATCGTAGAAGGCCTGAAAGAGAAATACGAAACCTACCACGGCGTCACCTACGAGCCCGACGTCATCCCCTACGCCGTAAAGGCAAGCGCCCGCTACATCAGCGACCGTTTCCTGCCCGACAAAGCCATCGACCTGGTGGACGAAGCAGGAGCTTACCGGGAAATACACCCCACAGACTCCGAGGAACAGACCGTGGACAAGGCACTGATAACCGACATACTGGCACGTACCTGCAAAGTCAATGCCCTCGCCATGAAAGAGGACGACACCACCGCCTTGGAAAGCCTGCACGAACGCATCAGCTCCCGCATCTACGGGCAGGAAGAAGCCGTCCGTCAGGTGGTGGAAGCTGTGCAAATGTCCAAAGCCGGACTGCTGGACGAAAACAAACCGCTGGCAAGCCTGCTCTTTGTAGGCCCCACCGGAGTAGGAAAGACCGAAGTTGCCAAAGTGCTCGCCGCCGAGCTGGGCATCGCCCTGCAACGTTTTGACATGAGCGAATATACCGAAAAGCATACCGTAGCCAAACTGATTGGCTCGCCTGCCGGCTACGTGGGTTACGAGGACGGCGGCCTGCTGACCGACGCCATACGCAAGACCCCAAACTGCGTGCTACTGCTCGATGAGATAGAAAAAGCCCATCCCGACGTATTCAACATCCTGCTGCAAGTAATGGATTATGCCGTACTGACTGACAACAAAGGACGGAAAGCCGACTGCCGACACGTGGTCCTCATCATGACCTCCAATGCCGGAGCACAATATGCCCGCCAAGCGTCCATCGGCTTCAACAGTCAGGTCACCGCCGGAGAAGCCATGCTGAAACAAGTCAAGAAAACCTTTAAGCCCGAATTCATCAACCGCCTCTCTGCCACGGTGGTCTTCCATGACATGGACCGCCCGATGGCATCACTTATCCTCGACAAGAAACTCGGAGAACTAGGCAGCAAGCTGTCTTCCCGCCAGGTGGAAATGGTATTGAGCCAGGAAGCACACGAATGGCTGCTCCAACGGGGTTTTATTCCCGAATACGGCGCCCGGGAGATGGACCGCGTGATAGCCGCCCACTTGAAACCCTTGCTGATGCGCGAAATTCTGTTCGGTACATTGAAGGCAGGAGGAAAAGTCCGCGTGCAAGTGGAAAACGGAGCATTGAAACTACAACCCGCAACCGAATAACGATATGGTCTTTCAACTGACGGATAAACTTGCTTTCCCCGACCCTCACTACGGCGACCCCGACGGGTTGCTCGCTGTGGGCGGTGACCTATCCATTGACCGCCTCATCCTGGCGTACTCCAACGGCATCTTCCCCTGGTACGCATTTCGGGAAGAACTGATACAATGGTGGTGCCCGATGGACCGTTTCGTCATCTTTCCGGACGAAATCCATATCTCCCACTCCATGCGTACGCTCATCAACAAAGGAAAGTACGAAATCACCTTCAACGAAGCTTTCCAAGACATCATACAAACCTGCGGAGAATTGCGGATAGAACAAGAAGGCGCCTGGCTCGGAACGAAGATGATGGAAGCCTATACGCACCTGCACGAACAAGGATTCGCCGCCAGCGTGGAAGTATGGGAAGAAGAGCAATTGGTAGGTGGGCTGTACGGAGTGACCCTGGGACGTTGTTTCTTTGGAGAGAGCATGTTCTCACTCGTTCCCAGCGCCTCGAAGCTGGCCCTCATCCATCTGGCCCAATTCTTCAGGGAACATGGAGGCGTCATGATAGATTGCCAGTTCGAAACCCCTCACCTCAAAACAATGGGAGGCAGGCACATCAGTTACGACGAATATATGACATACATCGAACAAGACTGCCGCTTCTAAAAGTAAAAAGGAATAACGAGGGGCTCAGAACTATCCGCGCCTAAATATAGCATAATGAAAGTACTCATATACTTTTGACACTCTCCTATTCTATTTGAAGGCCGGAGCAGGAAGATGCATACCTGCCATCGTCAATTGGTTGTCCTTGGCATATTGGAGGAAATACTTGCGTGCTTTCACGGCAGCTTCCTTATCCATATCATAGGAAGCGCAGTATTCCGGATGCTCCAACTGAAGGGCCACACCATGGATGAGGTCACCAATCACCAGTAACTTGCCACTCTGGAAAACCGTATGACCGGGAGTATGACCGACTGCCTCCATGGCAACCACATTGCCCGGCAAGGTATCGCCAAACTCAAACAGATGCAGCCGTTCCTTATAGGCATCCATCGTCTTTACGACCTGCGCCTTCCTTTCGGCAGGCATTGCCATCCAGGCATCATATTCCACTTTTGATGCGTACACTTCGGCATTCGGGAAGACTACACTGTCTCCCTTCATCATTCCACCGATATGGTCGCCATGGAAATGGGTAAGATACAGATATCCAATATCTGCCGGAGAGATACCCAAAGATTGTAATCCGGGCAACAGACGACTGCCGGGAGCTCCCATTCCCGTATCAAAAAGGATACGGATACCATTCGTATCTACCAGGAAGGTGCTCATGGAAGAAGGAATACCGCCTTGAAGCGACAAACTTTCCATCAATTCATCGCTTGCATCCGGGAAAATCGTTCTCGGCATCAAATGCTCACCAGCATTATCCTGAATCCAAGTGGCCTGCACTCCCTCCAGTTGCAAGGTCTTTACGCCACTGCATGTTACACCGACACTATCCATACTTACATCTTCATTTGTTTGTTTCTTTGTCCTGCTGCCGCAACCCGCCATCAGCAATGCTGCTGACACAACAACCAGGCACGTCCATGTCTTGTTTTTCATCGGTACAGAGTTTTTTATCCATAAATATTGAAGTTCGCACAAATATAGGCAAATAAAATCATTCGGCACACGGATGCCTGAACCAAAAACGGCTGCCGACTCCCAATTCCGACTCAGCACCGATAGTCCCGCCAAGATGCTCAATGATACTTTTACAGATGGACAAGCCTAAACCCGTGCCCTTCGCAAAGGTATTAAGCTTTACAAAGCGGTCGAACACAGTAGCCACGGCATCCGGAGCAATACCCATACCGGTGTCCGTCACAGAAAACTCTATCTGACCGGTACCTTCCACCGGATGATATTCCAAAAGGATCTGCCCTTCACTGGTGAACTTCAAAGCGTTGTTTATAAAATTGGTGACCACCTGCATCAGACGTTTCTTGTCGGTATAGATACGGTAATCGGGCAAGTCGGGAGCCAACAGAACCGATACAGCCTTGTCTTCCTTTATATCATAGTTGCGCATCACGTCCTTACAGAAGTCACTGACATCCACATACCCCATATTATAATCAAGTGTTCCCGCTTCTATCTTTGCCAAATCCAGAATGTCGGATATCAGTTGCAAGAGCAGTTCCGTATTCTCCTGCATGATGGCAAGGTATTCCTGGCGTTCTTCCCTATCGTCCAGTTCGGCAATGATGCTTGCAAAACCGACAATGGAATTGAGCGGAGTACGGATTTCATGACTCATATTGGCCAGGAAAGCAGACTTCAAGCGGTCCAGATGTTCTGCCTTATCCTTGGCGACCCGCAATTCCTCCTCTATCTTTTTCTGATGGTCGATATCCACACTGGTAATGACATGCGCCATCTGCCCGTCCACCCAAGCAAAGGCTGCACTGAACACGCGAAACCAACACTTGTCAAATGGCCGTTGATAATCCCACGAATAGACTTTGGTGGGGTGTCCGTTTTCATCTATCAAATGCCTCTTTGGGCAGAACTCACACTCCCCCGTCTTGTCCGAGTAGAGGGCCTCCCAGCATTTTTTCCCCCAGAAATGCTCGATACCGCCATATGGTTCCACCATAGACCTATTGGCATACAACATATCGTGGGAATCGAAAGAGTTGACGTAAATATCAACGCCCATATTATTCATGATACTGCCTAATGTATTGCTGGCCCTCACTTCCCTTTCCTTATATTCCCTGACCGCAATTTCCTTAGAGAACGAGCCCAGCAAGAGATGAATGATTTGCAACTCCTCTTCCGTGAGATAGGTCTCTTCCTCCCTGCCTGCAAAACCTATGAATCCGATGATTTTACCCTCAGTATCTTCAAAATGCCTGATTAACAAAGAATCCTCACCGTAGAAATCAAGAATGTCAATATCATCCCATGAAGCATCCGCATTTCTGTTTCCATAGAAAGGTTTATCCCGAGCTTTCATGGCATCGACATGCTCCTTTTTCAACTCTCCCATATCGAAACGGGGTTTCATAGTCCCACCTTCATTTCCAATCGTTTCTTTCAATAAGAAATAACGGAATCCGTCAGTCTGATAGATAAACCCTTTCGTAAAGTCATAGTAGTTGCAGAAATCGGTCAACGATTCAATAACTTTCCTTTCATTGGGTTCATTGCTATTCAACCGTTCTAAAAAATGAAGCAAGAATATGTTTAATTTCTCTTTGTTTTTGCCCATATAATCTTTTGAAAAACTTTAAGGCGCTAATATACAACTTTTTAAAGAGAAATAAGTTTCTTTTATATATCCAGGAAGTTTAAAAAACAACCATTCCCCAATAAAACAAAAAAGGCAATAACTTAATTTATTTTACAAGTATCACTAAGGCAAAAGCTCTTCATCCGTATTCATACGACGGCATAACATCTAAAGTACACAAAAAGAAGTCTATGGAAGAAGAAAATATCCGAGACAGATTAATAGTCATTTTTTAAGGATAACAGAGTTGCCAATTTATCAAAAACAAAGTTAATTCACACATATATACATATTTGTATAAACGGAGAATAAGTAAAACTTTCCCAAAGATGTTTTTTTCTTCATAAGCGATACAACCTATATACAACGAAATAAAGATTTGCAGTACAAACGGTCTGTTATGAGAGAAATATAGTATCTTTGCAACATCATGTTGCACCGTTTTACTACTTCCATAACCGACATTCCGCTTCCGGAAAGGTTCACCTATCCTTTCTGCTATACTCCGCACCCATTATGTATATTGGCAGCCAAAGAAGTACAAAGCTATCTTACCCGACAAACTACATGGAAGGACGAACTGCGCCAAGGCAAAATGTTCGGGGTACTGATTGTACAAACCGAGCATGGAGAAATCGGATATTTAGCTGCATTCTCAGGCATATTGGCCGGAAAGAACCTACATCCCTTTTTTGTTCCTCCCGTATATGACTTGCTACAGCCACAAGGCTTTTTCAAGATAGAAGAAGAGAACATCTCTTCCATCAACCGCAACATCCGGCAACTGGAAAATGACAAAGCATATGCCGCCTTATCAGCAGAGCTTGCCCGGACCATTCAGTCAGCAGAAAACATACTGGCAACAGCCAAAGCACAGTTGAAAGAAGCCAAAACAGCCAGAGAACAGTGCAGAAAAGAAAAAGAACTCAATGCGCAGGAAGAAGCCGAACTGATACGGGAAAGCCAGTTCCAAAAGGCAGAATATAAACGCCTGGAACGTTCATGGAAAGCAAGGATTACCACACTGCAAACGCAGACAGAAGACTGGGAAAGACGGATTTCAGCATTGAAGTCTGAACGTAAAACCCGCTCTGCAGCATTGCAGCAAAAGCTATTCGAACAGTTCGGGATGCTGAATTACCGGGGAGAAGTCAAGAATCTCTGTGAGATATTCGGGCAGACCGTGCACAAGACACCTCCTGCCGGCGCAGGTGAATGTGCGGCCCCCAAACTGCTGCAACAAGCTTATCTGCACGGATGGAAACCTATTGCCATGGCCGAGTTCTGGTGGGGTGATTCCCCCAAGACAGAGATACGCCATCACGGCCACTATTATCCGGCTTGCAAAGGAAAGTGCGAACCTATACTGCAACACATGCTGCAAGGTCTACAAGTAGAGGAAAACCCCATGTTGAAAAGAATGCAGGTACCCTCCCAAAATTTGGAGATTGTTTATGAGGACCCATGGCTTTCGGTCATCAACAAACCGGCAGGAATGCTGTCTGTTCCCGGCAAGGAAGATGCAGTCTCCGTCTATAGCCTGATGCGTGAGCAATATCCCGAAGCTGACGGTCCCCTGACGGTGCATCGTCTCGACATGGCCACTTCCGGTTTAATGCTCATTGCCAAGACCAAGCGTGTACACCAGAACCTGCAGGCCCAGTTCAAGAACCGCCTGGTCAGGAAACGTTATGTCGCATTGCTCGAGGGTATTGTCCCAAAGGACAAAGGTACGGTCGACCTCCCGCTTTGCCTGAATCCACTTGACCGCCCACGGCAAATGGTACACACCGAACACGGAAAGCCCGCCATCACCGATTATCAAGTTCTGGAACGTCTGGACGGGAAACGGACCCGTATCGCTTTCTATCCGCGCACGGGAAGAACCCATCAGCTACGTATACATGCAGCACACCCGCTTGGCTTGCACTGCCCCATCATCGGTGATGAACTTTACGGGGAGAAAGCAGACCGGCTTTATCTGCATGCCGAATACTTAGAATTTACCCACCCTATAACGGGAGAAACCGTAAGGATTACCAAAGAAGCTGAATTCTGACTGCCTACTGATTAATAACCAGCAAAGTAATGCAATAAATGATGATACTCCGACCTACCCCACAAGATTATGACGAACTGTTGACCGTCTGGGAAGCCTCTGTCCGCAGCACACACCACTTCCTGGCAGAAAAGGATATACAGTTTTACAAACCGCTGATAAGAGAGCAGTACTTTCTTGCCGTAGAGCTTTACATCATCCGCAACGAAAAAGAAGAAATTGCCGCCTTTATGGGACTGAGCGATGAACTCATCGAGATGTTGTTTGTCCGTCCTGACCAACAAGGTAAGGGATACGGAAAACGGCTCATGGAGTACGCCGTCCACCAAAAACACATCCACAAAGTGGATGTAAACGAGCAGAACGGACAAGCTTGCCGATTTTACCAACATATGGGATTCCAAGTGGCCGGCTGGGACGAAACCGACCCGACGGGAAAGCCTTTCCCTATTCTGCACCTGCAATTACCAACCCCACCACAGATTACTCAGATTGAACACAGATTATAATTTAGCAAACTTATGAAGATACATCACATCGCCATCTGGACCTTCCGACTGGAAGAGATGAAAGAGTTCTACACACGTTACTTCAACGGGAGCAGCAATGAAAAGTACATCAACCCCCAAAAAGGATTCGAATCTTATTTCCTTCACTTCGATGAAGGAACGGATTTGGAACTGATGAGCCGTACGGACATACAGAATACCCCTATTGAGGAAAACAGACTGGGACTGACCCACTTTGCCTTTGCCTTCGACAGCCAGGAAGCTGTCCTCCGACAGACAGAACGGCTACATACAGCGGGATATACCATCGCAGGAGAGCCCCGTACCTCCGGCGACGGATATTTTGAAAGTGTCGTCCTCGACCCGGACGGTAACCGTATAGAATGTGTATTCAGGGCATAGTCTCTCAATCAGAGGAGACAAAGCTTCTCAACAGTTTTATCTCCTCTGCCCAAAGCGATTCATCGGGCGTCTCCAAAATAATAGGTATACCGTCAAAACGCACATCTTGCATAAAGCGCCGGAAGAAATCCATACCTATCAGCCCCTTGCCGATGCTGTCGTGACGGTCTACTCTGGAGCCGAGTGCTTTCTTGGAGTCATTCAGGTGTATACCGCGCAGATAGCCGAAACCTACCGCTGTGTCAAACTCCTCAAACACCTTGTCATACTCATTCACTATATCATAGCCTGCTGTATACGTGTGGCAGGTATCAAGGCAAACTCCAACGCGAGACTTGTCATCCACCCGGTCAATGATATGTCCCAGCTGCCAGAACTCGTTTCCCACATTGCTACCCTGCCCGGCTGTGTTCTCTATGACAGCCACCACATCGTGCGTCTTGCCCAATATAAGATTAATGGATTCAGCGACCTTGTCCAGACACTCTTCCACGGAAATCTTATTCAAATGGCTGCCCGGATGAAAATTCAGTAACTTCAGCCCTAATTGTTCGCAGCGCTGCATCTCATCCAGAAAAGCGGCACGGCTTTTCTGTAACCCTTCTTCTTCGGGATGCCCTAAATTTATCAGATAACTGTCGTGAGGCAGGATATAGCGGGAATCGAAGCCAAGCTTCCCGCAATTTTCCTTAAACACCCTGATACTCTCCTCCGTCAGCGGCCTTGCCACCCACTGACGCTGGTTCTTGGTAAACAAGGCAAAAGCATTTGCCCCTATCTCACTGGCATTGACGGGAGCCGCTTCCACTCCCCCACTGGCCGATACATGTGCACCTATAAATTTCATAATCTTATTGTATTTGCTCTTTCATGAATTCCCACTGGCATTTTTTCATGTCCACACACCCATTCTTTCTGAACGTCACGCCCTCTGCCTCCAGCAAAGCCCGCTGTTCCGCCCAGCACGGTGCCAGCCTGCCCTGGCTGTTCACTACCCGATGGCAGGGCAAACACATGCCGTCGGGCACATCGTGCATAGCATGTCCCACCATGCGCGAACATTGAGGTCTTCCGACAAGATAGGCTATCTGTCCGTACGTCACCACCCGCCCCGGAGGGATTGCGGCCACTACATTATAAACCTCCTGCTGAAAAGTGTCTTTGTCCATAAAAGTCTGGTTTGGGAAGGCAAAGATATGATAAATTCAGCAGGTATGCGAACAGACGTTACAAGAAAGTGGCTGCGCCGAGCGGATTGTATGTATAGGTGACATTACGGGCACGGATGATTTCGCCCGTCGGGGTAAACAATATCTGATATTTCGTCTGGAGATTTGCCATCCCTACCTCTACCGCCACGATGGACTGCCATTTGGGAAACTGTACCCAAGTGACATTCTGCACCATCCCTCCGGAATATTCACTGGCGGCAAAAGCATTGTAAACGGCAGGGGGCACTTCGTCCATTGTCTCCCAGTCCGTCTGTTGCATTACCCATTGCGCCTGCCCGTCAAACCAGACTTTCGTATCAAAACCGTTCATCAGGAAATCTGCCACATAATAAGATTCATCATGTGACCAGGCAACATCATCTACCGTAGGATACATTTTCTTCAGTGCAGCCTGTACATCAGCAGGTGCCCAATCGGCAGAAGCCGAGACTGATACCATCAGCATCAAAACCAGAAAAGAGAATTTCAACTTACTCATAACTTCATCAGATTATCATGTTATGAGAAGAACGGCGTATGGCAGATTTTGTTCACCGGCAACTCTCAACCATTCAACAGTTAAAAAGAGATATCCATTGTAATTCAATAGAAAATGACTAACTTCACACCAGAAATTCAGAAATATGATAAGAATACATCCCATATCCGGCAACAAAAAGCAATATCTTGACCTGCTGCTGCTTGCCGACGAACAAGAGTCCATGATTGACCGTTATCTGGAACGGGGAGAGATGTTCATCCTATCCGATAATGATACAGTCAAAGCGTCTTGTGTAATCACCTGCGAGGATAAAGGAATCTACGAAATAAAGAGCATAGCTGTCTATCCGGAATACCAGCGCCAGGGATATGGAAGACAACTGATAGCATTCGTTCTTGAACATTATAAAGACCGGTGCCATACTATGCTTGTCGGCACTGGAGACAGTCCGCTAACCATCCCCTTCTATGAAAGCTGCGGATTTGCATACTCACACCGGGTACCCGATTTCTTTATCGATAATTACGACCACCCCATATTTGAAGGAGGCAAGCAACTGAAAGACATGATTTATCTGAAAAGGACGCTTCAACCAAAATAATATTCTATATTTGCATATCACTTAACTCCACACATTATGGAAGCTAAACTTTGCCAAAGCTGCGGAATGCCCTTGTCATCTGCAGAAGTACTCGGAACCAATGCCGACGGTAGCCTCAACGAGGAATATTGCACCTATTGCTACCAGCACGGCAATTTTGCACAAGACTGCACTATGGACGAAATGATAGAACATTGTGCACAGTTCACCGACGAATTCAACAAGGATTCCGGAATGAATTTCACTAAAGAGGAAGCCATTGCCGGTATGAAAGAATTCTTCCCGACCTTGAAACGCTGGCAGTCCAAACAATAAACATGCCATCCCGTATCGAGCAGGAAAAACAGACAGTAGAACGGATGGTCCGCCTCTACTGCCGGAAAAAGGAAGGTAACAAGCAATTGTGTCCCCGATGCGAGGAATTGCTGGGATATGCCCGCATTCGTCTTTCACGCTGTCCTTTCGGTGAGAATAAATCCACCTGCAGGCAATGCAGCATTCACTGCTACAAGCCCGAAATGAAAGAACGGATGCGTGAAGTCATGCGGTATGCCGGACCACGGATGCTGTTGTACCATCCCGTGGCGGCACTCCGCCATTTGTGGCAGGAGTATGTCCATCAGTATTTCACCAAACGTTTCGGAGTCCCGCGCCAGGAACAGCACAAACAATAAACCGTATCCTGGTCGTATCCCTCCAACGAGGAGGTGCCGTCCTTAGGTACAATCTCACCTTTGTCAGAGATGTAGACCGGCAGGCGCTCACCTTGTCCGTTCATCACAAAAAATGCCCCCACCTTGCATTGGGGGCATACCATCTTACGCATAATCAATTGAAATAATACAAAAATATAGCCACCCCTTCCAGTGCCTTCTTCTTTTCACCTTGTATTTCGATGGCAAACTTTATTTCCGCCTTTGCCACACCGCGCAGATTCGACAGAGATTGCAAATGGGCAACCAGTCGGATGCTCTGTCCGGACAATACCGCCTGACCGAACTTCATCTTGTCCATACCATAATTAATCATCATCTTCAGGTTGTTCACTTCAATAATCTGGTTCCACAGATATGGCAACATGGACAAGGTGAGATACCCATGTGCAATAGTGCTCTTAAAAGGACTTTCCACTTTGGCGCGTTCCGTATCGACGTGTATCCACTGATGGTCCAATGTCGCATCAGCAAACAGATTGATACGCTCCTGAGGGAGCTCTACATATTCCGAAACACCGATTTGCTGGCCTACCAGCTTTTCAAAATCCTCGTACGAGTTGATAATCACTTTTTCCATTACTCTCTATTTTATTGATAAATTATAAATTCACGCGCTTTATCCACATATCCGCCATTCGTTTATGCCCTGCAGGAGTAGGATGGATACCGTCCCAAATCCAATAGGTGTCCTGAGAAGCCGGAGCAGTGCCGAGAATTTCATCGAACATCGCATTATAAGGAAGAAATACCGTCTGATAGTCCTTCGCTATCCTCTCTACGATGGCGGCACAGCGACGCACCAGACTATCACGTTCTGCAAAGTCCTCACTCTTACGCATATTGCCGACATTGACAACAAAAGGAGTGCCCAGCACTATCTTCAATTCCGGATTGGCCTGCAAAGAACGGTCAAGCAAGGAACGGTAACATTTCTCCCATCCTTCAAAATCAAAAGGCTCTTTTTTGTCACCCTGCAGATAGTAATGTACATCGTTTGTCCCCACCAAGACGGAAAGCACATCCGGTTTCATTCCAATGACATCCTCTTCCCAGCGTTTCTCCAAATCCCGGAGAGTGTTTCCACTGATGCCACGGTTAAAAAAAGCATATTCCTTTTCCGGGAAATCTCCTTGATAATGACTTGCACACAAATACATATAGCCGCTACCGTAAATATGGTTCATATCCCAAAGGCTTCGTTCCGCAGTCGGTTTGGGCATCCCGCAGGCATTTCCCCAGTTACCGTCCGTGATAGAATCTCCGATAAACAAGACACGCGGGCCGCTTGCATGGAGTAAGAGTGATATGCAGAAAAAAACTATTACAAAGAGTCCAATACGCTTCATGGCATTTTCTTGTTAGAATGTAAAAATTGCAACAAATATACGTCTTATTCCGGCAAGTACAAAAACTCGGGTACCTTTTTCCCATTTCCCAAAAACACATATAACCCTTATTTTTATTTCCGTTCATCACAGATTAATTTGGAAATAATGTATCTTTGTCAATATCTTAATTGTTGTGACAGAACAAAAACATCACTATCAAAGATTCCGGTATGAATTCTAAATTTGATTATGACTTACTGTCAGCAATGATGACCAATGCCAATATGGGATGGTGGGAAGCTGATTTAAAGACCGAAAGCTACATTTGCTCCGAATATATCTCCCGGTTGCTGGGACTGGATGAGGATGGAACCATCAGCTTTAAAGATTTCAACAAACGTATCCTGAAAGAGGAACAACGGCATACTACCACACATTCCTTCGACAATATCCGGCAGACACAAGAGACTGTATATCTGCTCAACACAGTAGAGGGTCCAACGTGGATAAGAAGCAAGATATGCCTGCAGAGAACCGATGAAAACGGTAATGTCAAAGTCTACGGCATTGCCGAAACACAAGACGGTCCCGACATGTCATCGGCATCCCAAGCCTTACAAGAGCGTAACCGTCTCCTCCATAATATTTATAAATATCTTCCGGTAGGAATTGAGCTCTATAACCGAGAGGGAATATTGATAGATATGAATGACAAAGAGCAGGAAATGTTCCATCTCAAACAGAAAGAAGATCTACTTGGAATTAATATTTTCGAGAATCCGATTTTCCCGGAAGAGATGAAAAGCAAGTTAAGAAAACATGAAAATGCAGACTTCACTTTCCGGTATGACTTCTCTAAAATAGGCAATTACTACAAGACACAGAAGAAGACGGGCACCATAGACCTTGTAACCAAAGTCACAAGCCTTTACGACGATAATCACAACCTAACCAACTATCTGCTAATCAACGCAGACAAAACGGAAACGACCGTCGCTTACAACAAAATACAAGAGTTCGAGAGCCACTTTGAGCTTATAGGTGACTATGCCAAAGTGGGATATGCCAATTATGACCTTCTTAATGAGCAAGGCTATGCCCAACGCAGCTGGTACAAGAACTTGGGTGAGAAAACAGAAACACCGTTGTCCGAAATCATCGGAACCTACAATCATCTTCACCCTGACGACCGTACTATCATGCTTGACTTCCTACAGAACGTAAAGAGAGGACTGGCACACAAGCTCAGCCGGGAAGTACGTGTTCTTAAAGAAGACGGTTCTTTCATGTGGACCCACGTCAACATCATTGTAGAACGCTACATGCCTGAACAGAACATCATAGAGATTATCTGCATCAATTACGACATCACCCAATTAAAGCAGACGGAGGCAATGCTGATACAAGCCAAGGAAAAGGCCGAAGAGGCAGACCGGCTGAAATCCGCTTTCCTTGCCAATATGAGCCATGAAATCCGCACGCCGCTAAATGCGATTATCGGTTTCTCCAGCCTGCTGCACTATGTGGAAAACGAGCAGGAAAGGGAACAGTACATCTCTTTGATAAACCACAACAACCAACTGTTGCTCAAACTAATCAACGACGTTCTGGACCTTTCCAAAATAGAGGCCGGACACATAGAGCTCCATTCCGAATGGTTCAATCCGGCAGAACTCATCAAGGAAAGTATTACCGAGTACGAACGGAACGTTCCGGCAGGAGTGAAACTCTTTGCCAGGTATCCGGTAACCCCCGGCCAGATAGAGCACGACCCGATGCGCATCAAACAGATACTGAACAACTTCATATCGAATGCACTGAAAAACACCGTGCAGGGACATATCGAAGTGTACTACGAAACGGACACAGACGGAATAAGAATCAGTGTTTCCGATACTGGATGCGGTATTCCCCCCGACAAACTGGGAATGATATTCGAACGGTTTGAAAAGGTGGACTCTTTTGCCCAAGGTGCCGGATTAGGACTCTCCATCTGCAAATCCATCGTTGAGAAAATGAATGGAGTGATTACCGTAGATTCGACAATGGGAGTGGGAAGCACATTCACCGTGGAACTGCCCTGCCGGACAAGACCATCCTGACAACAAACGAAAAACAATGATTTATGACCGCACAGAAAGAATTTACCCTAACCCCTCGCCGGCGTGGCTTTCACCTGGTGACAGAGGAGATTATACGCAACCTTCCACCGCTTCCGTCTGCCGGAATCCTGCATCTGTTCATCAAGCATACAAGCGCAGGCCTCACCATCAACGAGAATGCAGACCCTGACGTACAGACAGATATGGAAGCCATCTTCAACCGCCTCGTAAAAGAACGGGAACCTTATTACCAACATACATGCGAAGGCGATGACGATATGCCCGCCCATGCCAAGGCAACCCTCAGCGGAACCAGCCTCACCATCCCCATCACCAATGGGCGTCTGAACATAGGTATCTGGCAAGGCATCTATCTCTGCGAGTTCCGCAACCGGGGCGGAGGAAGAAGAATTGTAGCAACCGTCATCGGATAATCCCCTATCATCATGCAGAAAGCCATCATCATCGGTGCCACTTCAGGCATCGGACAAGAAGTAGCCAGGATACTTGTACAACAAGGCTGGCATATAGGTATTGCCGGCAGAAGAGAGGAAGCATTGCATGCCCTGCAAGCCACCGCACCCGACCGGATAGTCACGGAACAGCTGGACGTTACGGAAGAGACAGCGACTCTACACCTCCATAACCTGATAAAAAAGCTGGGAGGCATAGACCTGTTTTTCCTCAGTTCCGGCGTGGGACATCAAAACCGGGACTTACAACCGGACATCGAACTGAACACGGCACGTACCAATGTAGAGGGATTTACCCGCATGGTGACTGCCGCCTTCAACTATTTCAAGGAAAAAGGCTCCGGACATATTGCTGTCATCAGTTCCATTGCAGGCACTAAAGGACTGGGCGTTGCACCGGCCTACTCTGCCACCAAACGCTTCCAGAATACCTATATCGAAGCGCTGGCACAACTTGCCCGGATGCAGCATCTTGATATACACTTCACCGACATCCGTCCGGGATTTGTTGCCACCGATTTATTGAAAAGCGGGAAATACCCGATGCTGATGAAAGCAGACCGTGTAGCACAGCACATAATCAAGGCTTTAAGAGAAAAGAGACGGGTAGTTGTCATTGACGGACGCTACCGGGTACTGGTATTTTTTTGGCGTATGATTCCACGATGGCTATGGGAAAGGTTGCCTATAACGAATTGATTTCGTATCTTCACGTCTCCAAACAGAAATATACCTACAGACATGAAGAAAAATTCAAAATATATCGTGCTTACCGCTGCCATTGCACTGTGCGCAGGTTCCAGCCTCCCCTTCCTCGCAGGCAGCAGTACGCTGAATCCCGAACGCGATTCCGTGAAATCCGAAGTTCCCTACTGCGTGACCTCCCCCAGCGTACCGGACAAGATCACTTTTGCCGGACAAGCTATTGACCTGCTTCGCTACGACCACCGCGAACGTATGGACCGCGAACTGATGTCCTTCACCTACATGCACTCCACCACCATGCTCATGGTGAAGCGTGCCAACCGCTACTTCCCCGTCATAGAGCCTATACTAAAAGCCAACGGCCTTCCCGATGACTTCAAGTACCTCGCTGTGATAGAAAGCAACCTGAACCCGCTTGCCAAATCGCCTGCGGGTGCCGCCGGCCTATGGCAGTTCATGCCTGCCACCGGACGCGAATTCGGACTGGAGGTGAACAGCAACATCGACGAACGATACCATATCGAGAAAGAGACCAAAGCAGCCTGCAAGTACCTGAAAGATGCTTATCAGAAATACGGGAACTGGCTGTGCGTAGCCGCCGCCTACAATGCCGGGCAAGGACGCATCTCCACACAGCTGCAGAAGCAAATGGTGGACCAGGCTGTCGACTTATGGCTGGTAGAAGAGACTTCGCGCTACATGTTCCGCCTGCTGGCAGCCAAAGCAGTCATCAGCAATCCACAGCAGTACGGCTTTCTGTTGAAACGGGAACATCTTTATCCGCCCATCCCCTACACGGAAGTGACCGTCACAACGGGCATCGGCAACCTGGCACAGTTTGCCAAAGATAAAGGCATCACCTATGCCCAACTGAAAGATGCCAATCCGTGGCTGCGGGATACCTCGCTGATGAATAAAAGCGGACGTACATACATACTAAAAATACCGACACAAGCCGGAATGCATTACAACCCCAAGAAAACAGTGCCCCACAATAAGAATTGGGTCATCAATTAATAAAAAAGAAAGAGAGGATACGATGATGATGTTAAACTTTGATTTTGTGCTCAGGTTGCTGGTAGCCGGAATATTGGGTGCCATTATCGGACTGGACCGGGAATACCGTGCCAAAGAAGCAGGCTACCGCACCCATTTCCTGGTATCATTGGGAAGCGCGCTCATCATGATTGTATCCCAATATGGTTTTCAGGAAATCATCAAGGAAAGCAGTGTGACGCTGGACCCCAGCCGTGTTGCCGCACAAGTAGTCAGCGGTATCGGATTCATCGGTGCGGGTACCATCATTTTCCAGAAACAGATAGTCAGGGGACTGACAACAGCCGCAGGAATATGGGCTACTGCAGGCATCGGATTGGCAGTAGGTGCAGGAATGTACACCATCAGCATTGCCGCCACCCTGCTGACTCTGGCAGGGCTCGAACTGTTGAGCCTTATTTTCAAAAGCATTGGCATGAAAAGTTCCGTGATAACCTTTTCCACTTCCAGCAAAGAGATACTGCCGCAAGTGTCCCGGCGATTCAACTCCAAAGACTATCTGGTGGTGTCCTACAACCTGGACCGGCAAGTGCAGGGAGAGTACACCAACTATCAAGTGACCATGGTCATCAAATCCAAGAAAAGCTATGATGAGGGATATTTGCTGCAACTGATGCAGGAATTTCCCGAAGTGACAGTGGAGAAAATCGAATAAAGGGAATCACTGCTGTTTTTCCGTCAGATATTTCCAATAGCGCACGGGCATGTCCTGCTTGTGCTTCCGGGGATTGAGGCGTTCCTTGATGCAGATTGCCTTGAAATAGGTTTTCCAGAGAGACTGGAAAAGCTGTTCGTCTCCGTCCATCAGACTTTCGTCGAGCATGCCGGTGACAAGATGTCCTTCGCGACTGTCCTCACCAAAAGTCACCTGGCGCACCTCCTTCAAGTCGTAATAGTACCCATAGGCTCGCCTGATGTCATAAATCAGCCAACGCTGGTCGGCAAAACGGTCCTTGAAATGCCCCGTCACCAAAGGAAGGGCATTCTTTTCGGGCTCGACGGCAGCAAAGAAAGTACCGTCCGCAGCCTTCTGGAAGCGGACAAACTGAAGCAGGCGTATACGCTCCCAATCCACCCGCTTCCACATACGGGAGAACTCCAGCACATCAGGGTCGGCAAAGTTCGTTTCAATGGAGCGAGGAGCATCTATCGCCTTGCGGATATAGCGGAACAGCAGCATGGGAGTTTCCGGTTCCTCTGCCAGCCAGCATTGGGCGAGGCAGGCAAGTGCCGCAGACGACAGCTTCTTCTGCAATCCGCGCCAGACGCGACCGGACTTCTCCTCATCGGTTATCACTGTAAATATTTCATCGTAGAACAATGGAAGAGGCTCTCCTTCCAACAACAGTGCATCGGGGAAAGTGCGGCGGGAGTAGGCTTCAAAAACAGAAGTCAGCAATCCCTCAAAAGTCTTATCGTATAAAAAGATATTCATTCGCCAAAATCAAGCATCAACTGCCTCTCATCCACTTTTTTCTTGTTCGGTTTGGGCAACAGCAGGCTGCGTACTCCTTGCGGAGTCAGCTCATTGACCGTGCGCATCGGCAACTCGCAGCAGGTAATGAAATACTGCGCCTTCTTCATCACCACCCCTATCTTCTTCAACTGGTAGAAACCTATCTTGGAGAAACGTCGGGAAGCCACTATCAGCCGTGCCGACTTCACGCCGATGCCCGGCACTCGGAGCAACATCTCATAATCCACCTTGTTCACATCGACCGGAAACTGCTCGGGATGGCGCAAAGCCCAGGACAGCTTGGGGTCAACCTCCAAATCAAGGTCTGGGTAGGCATCATCCACTATTTCCTCCACCTTGAACTGATAGAAGCGCATCAGCCAGTCGGCTTGGTAAAGGCGGTTTTCGCGCACCAAAGGGGGCTGTTTCAATGCCGGCAGGCGCTTATCGTAGGTATTGACGGAAATATAGCCCGAATAGTAGACACGCCGCATCGTAGGTCCCTTATAGAGGGCCGACGAAAGATACAGAATATCCTTGTCCGTCTCGGCGGTAGCGCCTACTATCATCTGTGTGCTTTGTCCTGCAGGAGCGAAACGAGGAGCGTGGCGGTGTTTCTTGCGTTCTTCCGAACTTTCAAGGACTCCCTGCTGGATGTAGCGCATAGGCGCATATACACTCTTATGGTCTTTCTCCGGGGCAAGCAGTTTCAGGTTCTCCTCCTTCGGTATCTCGACATTGACGCTGAGACGGTCGGCATAAAGCCCTGCCTCATTCACCAGTTCGCGGCTGGCACCGGGAATGCTCTTCAGATGGATATATCCGTTGAAACGATGGATAGTGCGGAGGTCCTTGGCAACGCGCACCAGGCGTTCCATCGTGTAATCGGGATTACGCACCACCCCACTGCTCAGGAAAAGCCCTTCGATATAGTTGCGGCGATAGAACTCCATGGTGAGGTCTACAAGCTCGGCCACCGACAGCGTGGCACGCGGCAGGTCGTTGCTGCGGCGGTTGATGCAGTAGGCGCAGTCGTAGATGCAATAATTGGTAAGCATCACTTTGAGCAGGGAGATACAACGGCCGTCCTCGGCAAAACTATGGCAGATGCCCCAGCCACCCACAGTGTTCCCCAGCATACCTGCCTTGCCGGAGCGCACCGTACCACTGGAGGAGCAAGAGACGTCATACTTTGCCGACTCTGCCAGTATCTTCAGTTTATTGAGAACGTTTTCATCCATAATACCTGCGTCAAAAGTAGCAATAATACTTTTCAAAAACAAAAAAGACCGCCAGTAGTGGCAGTCTTTCGCAGCATCAAATATGCTTTTTTTCTTACTTCTTAGAAGCTTCCAAAGATGCTTTGCGGAATTCCTTCATAGCTTTTTCGATTTCCAAAGAAGCCTTACGAGCGCGAGTTCCTGCTGCCTTGTTACCGTTTTCCAACTGAGCGTTTGCATCTTTTGAGAAGTCTGCATACAATGCAGCTACTTTTTCAACTAATTCTTTCATAATCCTTTTTAAATTACTTCGTTAATAATGTCTGGCAAAAATACATTCTTTCTTGAAATAAATGCAGAAAAACGATATTTTTTTTGAAATATTCGGTAAAATCGCCGCAAAAAGGGGCTCTTACGCATTTTTTATCTACTTTTGCAAGCATGAAAACGCTTACTGACACCGAATATATACACGCTCTCATAGCCGAAGGAGAGCACCAACAGCAGGATTTCAAGTTCGAAATATCCGACGCCCGCAAGATAGCCAAAACCCTTTCAGCCTTTGCCAATACAGACGGTGGAAAACTGCTCATCGGAGTGAAAGATAACGGGAAAATTGCCGGTGTCCGTTCGGACGAAGAACAATATATGATAGAAGCGGCTGCCGGACTTTATTGCAGCCCCGAAGTGAACTATACCATGCAGACCTATCAGGTGGAAGGCCGTAGTGTGCTGGTGGTACAAATCGAGGAAAGTGACCGGAAGCCGGTATATGCCAAGGACGAAACGGGAAAATATCTTGCCTATCTCCGTATCAAGGATGAAAACATCCTTGCCACTCCCGTCCATCTACGTGTCTGGCAACAAAGCGAAAGTCCGAAAGGAGAACTGATAGAATATACCGAACGGGAACAGCTGCTGCTCAATCTGCTGGAAGAGAACGACCGCCTGTCATTGAACCGTTACTGCCGCCTGGCGCATCTTTCCCGACGCGCCGCCGAACATCTGCTGGCAAAGTTTGTTCGTTATGACATAGTGGAACCGGTGTTTGAAGGACACAAATTTCACTTCAAGCTGAAATAGGCAAGGAGATTCCGTCAGGTTTGTCCAGATTTGTCCATGGTACAAATCGCAGCACACGAGTTTATACCACGTTGATTATCACCGACTTGCAAGAAATTTATCTCAGTTAACGACAGAGGTAGCCTTGAATAACTACAGAAGCAGCCTAAAGTAACGACAGAGGGTAGCACTTGTTTTGTGTGAGTTTTTTTTACTACAAATAGATAACTGTACATATACATTATGGGAATAATAAATCTGATAAACGACCTGCTCTGGACCTACATCCTCGTTGCCCTGCTGTTGGGATGCGCCGTATGGTTTACGTTGAGAACCCGCTTTGTACAGTTCCGGATGATAAAGGAAATGGTACGTCTGCTGGGCGACTCGGGCGGGAAAGGCGATGCCAAGGAAAAGCATATCTCATCGTTCCAGGCATTTGCCATCTCCATTGCCAGCCGTGTAGGTACGGGCAATCTTGCAGGGGTTGCCACCGCCATTGCAGTAGGCGGTCCGGGCGCTGTATTCTGGATGTGGGTGATTGCCCTCCTGGGTGCTTCCAGCTCGTTTGTAGAATCTACACTGGCCCAATTGTATAAGATAAAGGGCAAAGACTCCTTTATCGGCGGCCCGGCCTACTATATGCGTAAGGGACTGAAACAGCCGTGGATGGGGGCACTGTTTGCCGTACTTATCACCATTACCTTCGGATTTGCATTCAACTCGGTACAGAGCAATACACTGTGTGCCGCTTTCGAAGGCGCTTTCGGGTTCGACCATGCCGTTGTGGGAGGCATCATCACCGCACTCACGCTGACAATCATCTTTGGAGGCGTACAGCGCATAGCCAAAGTCAGCAGCATCATCGTCCCCATCATGGCGTTGGGATACATTGCACTGGCACTTATCATCGTTCTGTTGAACATCAAAGAGCTGCCGGGAGTCCTGGCACTCATTGTCGGCCACGCCTTCGGATGGGAGCAGGCTTTGGGAGGGGGTGTCGGCATGGCGCTGATGCAGGGCATCAAACGCGGGCTGTTCAGCAACGAGGCCGGTATGGGGTCCGCCCCCAATGTGGCGGCAACCGCACACGTCAGCCACCCCGTGAAGCAAGGCTTGATTCAGACGCTGGGAGTATTTACCGATACGCTGATTATATGTACCTGCACCGCTTTCATCATTCTGTTCAGCGGTGCTCCACTGGATGGTTCCACAAACGGCGTACAGCTTACCCAGCATGCGCTGACCAACGAGATAGGACCTTTGGGAGCCATCTTCGTTGCGGTAGCCTTGTTCTTCTTCGCATTCAGCAGCATTCTGGGAAATTATTATTACGGAGAAGCCAATGTGCGCTACCTTACCCACCGTAAATGGGTGCTCAACATCTACCGTATACTGGTGGGCGGCATGGTCATGTTCGGTGCTGTTGCCACCCTCGACCTGGCATGGAGCCTTGCCGACGTCACTATGGGACTCATGGCGCTCTGCAATCTTATCGCCATCAGCCTGCTCGGAAAATACGCTTTCAGGCTGCTTGAAGACTACCGCGCACAGAAAAGCGCCGGTATCAAAGACCCCGTTTTCACCAAGAACCGCCTGAAAGAGGTAGAAAAAGACATAGAGTGCTGGTGATAACCAACTTATTTCGTACTTTTGCAGCCGGAACCGCCGGATGACCTGCGGTCTTGTAATTTGTAATCAGTAATTCGTAATTTGATATGAGTTTATTTGCCAAACTATTCAACAAGAATACCGGAGAAGTATCTTCGAAGAATGTGGAAGACTTCGTGTCACTGACACGCGTCTACTTCCAGTCTGTAATAGCCGCCAACCTGGGCATCACCAATATCCGCTTTGTGCCGGATGTAGCCAACTTCAAGCGTCTGTTCAAAATCCCCACGCAGGGAGGCCGCCTGGGACAAGCGGAAAAGGCCGCTTCGCGCAAGATGCTGATGCAGGACTACGGCATCAGTGAAAACTTCTTCAAGGAAATTGATACTTCCGTCAAGAAGCACTGCCGTACGCAGAACGACGTACAAGGTTATCTCTTTATGTATCAAGGCTTCTCCAATGACTTGATGATGCTGATGGGAAACCTGATGCAGTGGAAATTCCGCATGCCTTCCATCTTCAAGGGAGCACTGCGCAGCATGACCGAAAAAACCGTACACGACGTCTGTACAAAAACCGTATGGAAAAAGGACGATGTACACAAAACGGCAGCGGCAGTACGCCAGTACAAAGAGCGTCTGGGATATTCGGAACAATGGATGACCGAGTACGTTTACAACGTAGTGATGCTGGCCAAAAAGGAACCGAAACAGAAAGCCAACGAAGAGAAATAAAAGAAAAAGAATTCTAAAGAACTTTAGAAACAAGAAGGCGGGAAAGAAATTTCCCGCTTTTTTTTGTTATTTTTAGCAAATGAAATCATTTTCCCCTCACGGAACACAAGGACGCACCCCGCGTCAACCATCATAAATATTAACTTCAAAAAAACAACCGCTTATGAAACAAAAGAAAATGCTTGCACTCACTCTCTCACAACTGGAACAACTTTATCGGCACGAACTCCCTGAACTGGTCAGCATCGCCGTTCAAAGCGACGATGCGGAAGCCTTCAAAGCCAACCTGGCGGAGTACATTGCCGGACATCCGGAAGTGGACAGCGAGGCCGGTAAGCAAATTCGACTCTTGATTGAATTTGACGGGCAGGAAGTACACGAGCTCTCCATCGGAGAACAGCTGCCCATATCAACTTTATCAATGCTGCATTCCTTCCTCACGGGACAATGGGAAGAGGAAACGGAAACGGACCTGTTCATCGACTTGTTCCAGCAGTTCAAACGCCTCCACCAACCCGCCCCCGCTCTGCCCTCCGCACAGAAAATCAAAACCCTGACCGAACGCTGGCCCAGCGGACTGGATGAAGACGTGCAGCATATCCGTGCAAAGAACAAGGAACGCATCCTGCATGCACTAGTGCAGAAGATTGAGCACCGCAAGAACCCGGCTTCCCGCTTCCATTTCGAAGAGGGACTCAGCTACGAGGAGAAGTTCAACCTCGTCAGCGAATGGTGGAATGACTTCCGTTTCCATCTTGCCATGGCCGTCAAAAGCCCTACGGAGCTAAACCGTCTTCTCGGCAACTCCCTTTCTGCCGAAACCATGTACCTGCTCTCAAAAGCCCGCAAGAAGGGAATGCCTTTCTTCGCCACCCCCTATTATCTGTCACTGCTGAACTGCACCGGCAGCGGATACGACGACGAGGCCCTGCGCAGCTATATACTCTATTCACCCCAACTGGTGGAAACCTACGGACAGATACGTGCCTGGGAACGGGAGGATATCGTAGAACCAGGTAAACCCAACGCCGCCGGCTGGCTGCTGCCCGACGGGCATAACATCCACCGCCGTTATCCGGAAGTGGCCATCCTCATCCCCGACACCATGGGACGCGCCTGCGGAGGACTCTGCGCATCTTGTCAGCGTATGTACGACTTTCAAAGCAAACGGCTCAATTTTGAGTTTGACACCCTGCGTCCCAAGGAGACATGGGAAAAGAAGCTGCGCCGGCTGATGGCCTATTTTGAGGAAGACACGCAACTGCGGGACATTCTCATCACCGGCGGTGACGCACTGATGAGCCAAAACAAGACGCTGGGCAACATATTAGACGCCGTCTACCGCATGGCAGTCCGCAAGCGGAAAGCCAATCAGGAACGGCCCGAAGGAGAAAAGTATGCAGAGCTGCAACGTGTACGCCTCGGCTCACGCCTCCCCGCCTACCTGCCCATGCGCATCAATGACGGGCTGGTGGAGATTCTAAGGGAATTCAAGGAAAAGGCGTCTACCATCGGCATCCGCCAGTTCATTATCCAGACACATTTCCAAACCCCGCTCGAAGTCACTCCGGAAGCTGCCGAAGGAATACGCAAACTGCTGGCGGCAGGCTGGCTCATTGACAACCAACTGGTATACAACGTAGCTGCATCCCGCCGGGGGCATACCACCCGCCTGCGCCAAGTGCTCAATCAGTTGGGAGTGGTTTGCTACTACACCTTCTCCGTGAAAGGTTTTGAAGAAAACAATGCCGTGTTTACCCCCAACAGCCGTTCCGTACAAGAGCAATGGGAAGAAAAGCGCTTCGGAAAGCTGACCAAGGAAGATGCCCATAATCTGTCCGTACTGCTTGGAACCGTCCATGACCCGGCAGCCTGCATCCGGCGTTTCCTGAAAACGCACCACCTGCCTTTCCTCGCCACCGACCGCAATGTGCTCAACCTGCCCGCCATCGGCAAGAGCATGACCTTCAACATGGTAGGCATCACTTCCGAAGGCAAGCGCATCCTGCGTTTCGACCATGACAGCACCCGGCGCCACAGCCCTATAATAGACCGGCTGGGACAAATATATATCGTAGAGAACAAGTCCATAGCCTCCTACCTCCGCCAACTGCAGGCCATGGGAGAAGACGCCGAAGAATATGCCACCATCTGGAACTATACGGAAGGCAAGACAGAATCCCGGTTCAGCCTCTACGAATATCCTGATTTCCTCTTCCAAATCACCGACAGAATGAGCAATCAGGACATTGCAGGATAGCATATCCAAGATATATTCCGTACTTTTGCAGGCAGAACAATGAAATTGGAAAGTATGGAAATAGAACAACACCCTTTAGAACCCTTCCTTCCCGGCAACGCCCGTCTGCTGATGCTGGGAAGCTTTCCTCCGCAGAAAAAGCGGTGGTCCATGGAGTTTTACTACCCCAACTGGAACAATGACATGTGGAGGATTACCGGGTTCCTTTTCTTCAATGACAAGGATTATTTTGTAGACAAGACGAAGAAGGCTTTCTGCAAAGAACGCCTCATCAGTTTCCTGCAGGAAAAGGGTATTGCCTTGTTCGACACAGCCTCTGCCATACGGCGCCTGCAGGACAACGCCTCGGATAAGTTTCTGGAAGTGGTGCAACCCACGGACGTCCCTGCCCTGCTACACCGGATACCGCAATGCAAGGCTATCGTCACCACCGGCGAGAAGGCAACGGACACGCTGTGCACGCAGTTTTCCATCGACAAGCCCAAAGTAGGCGACTTCACGGAGTTTCTTTTCGAAAACCATCCGATGCGCCTCTACCGGATGCCTTCTTCCTCAAGAGCCTACCCGCTGGCACTGGAAAAAAAAGCAGCAGCGTATCGCATTATGTATCAGGACTTACAGATGTTGTAAGCAACTTTCTATAGAAAATAAGTACGTCCGTTACTTGCATATTTGAAAGTTTGCATTACCTTTGCAGCCGCAAACACGGGAGTAGCTCAGTTGGTAGAGCACCGGTCTCCAAAACCGGGTGTCGGGAGTTCGAGCCTCTCCTCCCGTGCATGAACGAATAATGGCTGTAAGTATTGCTTACAGCCATTATTCGTTTTATAAATGCCTACCGGATATCTATCAGCTTATGTGTCTGCAAACTAAGTCTCCACTTAGGATGCTTCATCACGCAATCCACCGTTTCGGCCGTATTGCTGCAAGAGCAAGGCTGAAGAAAGAAATGCCCGGCGGGCAACTGCTCATAAACAGTAATATCCTGCCCTTCATACACCACCTTCACTTCATTCATACGCGTAATTTCCAGCTTTACCCCCTGCTTGGGAGAGCAGGTCACCCAATCTATATTATCCGGCAGCGGACGGGTACCGTTTGTTTCAATGCAGACATACTTTCCCGCCTGGTGCAGACAATCCACAAATTCACGGTCAATCCAAAGGGAGGGTTCTCCACCGGTCAGTATCACGGTAGCGGCAGGGTATCTACTAACTTCTGTTACGATATCTTCATCGGACATCAGTATGCCGTCCTCATGCTGCGTATCACAAAAGAGGCACTTCAGGTTGCAACCGGAAAAACGGATAAAGACAGCCGGGGTACCCGTATGGTATCCTTCTCCCTGCAAACTGTAGAATATCTCATTAATCTTCCTCATAGACGGCAATGTTTGATTCCGACTCCTGCACCTCTACCTTGAAGCAAGTGGGTATCTGGTCGCATATCCAACGGGCTATGTTCTCGGCTGTGGGATTGAAGGACAGCACTTCATTAAGATTATGGTGGTCCAGCTGTTCCTTTACCACCTGCTTGATGTGACTGAAGTCTACTACCATTCCGTCCGCATTCAGCTCTTTGGAACGGCAATAGACAGTGATAATCCAGTTGTGACCGTGCAGATTCTCACACTTACTGCGATAAGAAAGTTTCAGGCTATGGGCAGCCGACACTTCCATACGTTTGATGACTGTGTACATATTGTTAATACGCTAATTAATATAATAAGTTGCCGCATCTAATGTCACCTCGATGCGACGGCAAAATTACAAAAAACTTAAGATTTATCCATTCACTTCCCTAACTTATTCGTACACACAAAGAGAATTGGCAACCTTACGCTCTGCGCTGCCACTCGGGGTATTGGCTATTCCCTTATCCGGCAACTCCCCACTCCACAGCGTAGAAGAACCGCCACCGTCCAGATTCAACGCATCCTCCCCACCCAATACACGAATCATATGGGCAAGCTCGGGTATATTGATGCCTTCCGCTTTTCCCTTCCGACGTCCGTCAACGACAATAAGCAGGATTTTTCCTTCTCTTGTCAGCGCCACAGCACTGCGGGGATGCTTGGTATCTACAAAATTCCGGTTAGTCCCGGACAAGTCGCACACTTGCCCGTCCTTCAGCATCAAAGGACCGGAAGCCAGCACAGTGCCTTTTTTCAAAGTACATGCCTTTTCTTCCTGCTTGCTCCAGGGAATCAGTTCCAGCCTGCCCTTCTTTATAAGTACAGCTCCATTGGACACTGTTGCCAGAACCCCAGTAGAGGTAGTATCTATCACCACCCCGTCCTTACGCAGATAGCAGACGGAATTTCCGGCTTTCATATCAAAATAGGAGCCATTGATGGCCGCCACCGCACCTGCATGCCGGGCGGCTATACTGGTCTCCTCCTTGGGATTGTGGACGAGCACATCGAAGCGGTAGCGCTTCGGGGATATTTCAAAAATAGACACTTCCTGAGGAACTCCATACAAAGAACTGAATACTGTCTTTTTATAAAGCATCCCTTTCTGCAGGGGCTCAGTCTGCCAATCGGCAGAAACGATGGCAAGAGAGTCGGCAGCAGTCTGCGCCATTGCTGCAAACATGCCGCAACAGAGAAACACTGCCAGGAATATTTTCTTTTTCATATAGATGGGATTGGTTTAAATTAATTCATAGCTGCAGATTTGAATCGGCATGTCGAGATTATGCAACACCTTTTCAAGCTGTATACCTTCACGGTTGTCGTACTCGTATCCGAAAGTAGCACGGATACCTTGCAGAATGAACTGCGTGGCACGGTCCAGGGCAATGGGCAAACTGTCACCTTGCAACAGTGCCCCGGTGATGACACTGGTAAACGTATCCCCCGTTCCGGGATAATGGGCCGGCAGGTAAGGACACGTAACCTTCCAGTAGCGGTTACCGTTCCGGTTATAGGCATACACGGACGTCTTATGCTTATCATCCCGTACGGGCACACTGGTAATAATCACCACTTCGGGACCACAATCGGAAAGCTGGCGAAGGTATGACTTCAATTCCTCATCCGTATTCATCTCCTTATAAGGAATACCCAGCAGATAGAACAGCTCCGTCAGATTGGGGGTAACGACATCGGCCTTGGTGATGAGATGTTTCATTTCATCAATCATGGACTCGTGGAAGTTCGCATAAAGCCGTCCGTTATCACCCAACACCGGGTCTACCACAACCAGACCGTCCGGTCGGCGGAAGTCATCAATAAAGTCAGAAACAATATGTATCTGCCGCGGAGAACCCAGATAGCCGGTATAAAAGGCATCAAACTGTACTTCCAGCTTCTTCCACTCGGAAATAATCTTCGGCATTTCATCCGTCAAGTCCAGAAAAGAGAATTCCGGATACTGGGTATGGCTCGACAATACGGCTGTAGGCAACGGACACACCTGAAAGCCCATAGACGAAAGGATGGGAATGACCAC
Source organism: Bacteroides sp. RTP31139st1_H2_RTP31139_211217 (assembly GCF_040227615.1). NCBI lineage: Bacteria > Pseudomonadati > Bacteroidota > Bacteroidia > Bacteroidales > Bacteroidaceae > Bacteroides > Bacteroides sp. RTP31139st1_H2_RTP31139_211217. The sequence goes on from NZ_JBCNZM010000011.1 coordinate 53,318, forward strand.
CGTCAGAGACACCCGTCCGACTCCCGACAAGTCGTGGACGGCAACAACCTTCTTTACTTTATTCGCATACATATTATCTATATTATTATTTTTCCTACATTTGCCGCATGAAAACCGTCTGCATCATTTTGGGAACAGTTTCTTTGACACTCGGCATCATCGGCATCTTCCTGCCGTTGCTGCCCACTACGCCTTTCCTGCTGCTCACGGCAGCACTCTACTTCAGAGGCTCACCCAGACTGTACCAATGGTTGCTGAACCACAAATGCCTCGGTCCCTACATCCGCAGCTTCCGCGAGAACAAAGCCATCCCACTACGTGCCAAAATCATCTCCCTACTGCTGATGTGGGGAACAATGGTTTACTGCATCTTCTTCCTGATTCCACTAACAGAAATAAAGACAGTATTGTTCCTTGTCGCTGTGGGGGTGACTTGGCATATACTGTCATTCAAGACGTTGAAATGATGTGCTAAACTCCTCCTAACTTCTCGAAGAATTCTCCCAACCCCTTCCGGGCATCGGCAAGCTTGTTTTCCCAATGTTTCACGGAGTTCTGTCCGATAATGTCCGTCACGTACTTCACCGAAATGAAAGGAACATTCTTGGCACGACATACCAAAGCCTGGGCATAGGCTTCCATATCCACAACATCACCGGACACATCCGAGAGTTCTGTCAGGAAAGTATCCCCCGTATTGCATACACCACCTGCCGGCCAGTGCAAACAATATCCTTTTTGGGACAACAAATCCGTTGAATCAATCTCATGCTCCATACCAAGCTCCACCAGCTTCTGCATATCACGGTCCACAAAATGACGGCATACGAAAATATCTCCTACCTGATGACAGATAGTCCCTGCCGTACCTACATTGACCACCAAGTCCGGTTGCGCATGGTTTATCGCTTCAGAAAGATAAAAAGCCGATTTCACCTTTCCCACGCCGGTACGGAGATAGCCAATCTGCACCTCTTCCTCCCCTATCAGTCCGGGAAATTTCAATTCAGTAAATTCGCCTTGTACGGCATAAGTAACCAAGATTCTCATATCAATTCATTGTTATTAATCAGACACTGCCATTTTCCATCAATTCCATCAAATTCTCAGGAAAATCATAATTTTCCCACCAGATAAGATTTCAACGCCTCTATATATTCTTCAAAGGCATCCACTCCCTGCGGAGTAATCCTACAAAGTGTACAAGGCATTTTTCCTTTAAAAGTTTTTGTTATCTCCACATAACCCGCCTTGCTGAGCTTATCCAACTGCACACTGAGGTTTCCTGCCGTAGCTTTCGTTTGTTGACGGATATAGACAAAATCCGCTTCCTCGACACTGATGAGCAACGACATCACCGCAAGCCGCAGTTCACTGTGAAGCAAAGGGTTCAGTTCTTTAAACATATCAAATTTTATTCTTCCGTTTACTTTTCAACAATGCATAGAGAGATATTCCCACCAAAGGAAGGTGATACAATCCCAAATAAAACCCTGCATCGGTTGCAAAATTGCCCATGTTATAACAGCCGATGATAAACCCCACCAACGCCGTTACCCGCAGCAAAGTTAAATCAATATTTTCTTTACTCAATAGAAGCAGGACCAGAAAAACCGGAGTCATCGGACAAAATGCCATCGCCGAGCCTCCGGCAAACAGATGTATCGGGCTGAAATCGGGTTCTGCGCCACGCATCATGTCCATAGGCCACCATAGGCAAAAGAGTGCCACGGGTATCAGCCATGCTGTCCTTCGGTTCAGATTGCCGAAGGTCAGCATGCTGCTCCCCCGCCAGGCTTCCCTCATCCAAAGCAGGGCAACCAAGAGCATCATCACCACATTGACCGTCACTATGCTGAAACCATATTTATCTGTTACTGCCACATTCTGTACAATGGCATACAGCACATAGCAACCTCCCACATAAAACATAAACCAGCGCGACATCGTCACGCGCCGAAGCACAAGCAGCATCAGCATGACAAGGGAAACAATCTGAAAAGTCCACGCATAAGGATACATCCCTTGTATAAGTGCATGGCTCAAGGTATAAATTATCAGATCACCGATGTTCTCCCACCGAAATCCTTTAGTAGCAATCGGCAATAGAATAAATTGCAAAACAATTATACACACAATAAACTTTCGGGAAAGCAGGAATTTGTCTAAAGCACTGTTTCGTGTCATCATACTTCACCCCACTCTCCGTTTCGATTTTCTTTCCGCGCCTTATAATTCAGTATATGCCCGGGAATAATCAGCGAAAATACCAGTACACCGACAAACCAAAGCAGGGATGAGAGGAAAGGCACTTCTCCCCAAGTATACAACAAATTCTTCAGCCCCCATAAAAAGCCAAACAGCGGGAAGATAAAAAACGTAGTATAGCGAATGATGCAGCCCGTAATGATGCTGCCCAACGAGAAGAAGATGGCACACAAAGGCAGAATAGTTTCGTAACGTCCGGCATCCGTTGCCGCCAGCACCCCCATCATACATACCATCCCGAACACCCCCCACACCCGCTCCAGTATCTTGTCAAGATAAAACTTCACAGGTTTTTGCCGCTTACGCAATAAGAGGAACATCAACAGATACCCCACAACCGGAATCCCCCAGAATCCCCACATCCAGACAGGATTACCCGTAAACGTGACACCTGCCCATACGGCCAAAGTCACCAACACACCTACATATCCCCACACTAAAAAACTATTTCCGCTACCCGTATCCAGGTTGCGACGCGTATTGCGTATCATTCGAGCGATAAGTTCCAAACTCTCTTTCTCGTTCAATTCTTTATCTTTCATAATTATACCATATGATTACTTCTTCATTCCCTTTCGGACATCCACCAACGGCACAACCACCGTCTCCGTATTTTCTTTTACCTCCCAATCGACAATGGCACAATACTCCATCGGTACTCCGTCCTCTCTGTCGAGCTGGTAATTACCGTTTTCATCGTGATAGACGTAAATCTTGCACTTGCCCGCAGGCACATCCTTCAGCTCCAGC
>NZ_JBCNZM010000012.1:0-3902 GCF_040227615.1 Bacteroides sp. RTP31139st1_H2_RTP31139_211217
CAGAAGATAGACTGGGGAGCAGCGTTCGGGGATTTGACCGGTCTGCTTGCAGACCAGATGAAGAACCTGCTTGGCGAACTTAAACAGTATGTTAAGACGGATGAGTTCAAAAAAACGGGAGCCGCAGACCAGCAGGTCGTTTACGATGCCATTGAACGTATTCAAAGCATGCTCCCCGGTGGCAACGGGACATTGGATTTTGCCCGGCTGCAAACGCAGATGCACGCTTTGGGGGATGCCGTAACACGCGTGCAAAATGCGGAACTGCAGCAGGAAGCGGCATTCGCCCGGTTAAAAGCAGCGCAGACCGATTACAACAAGGCTATTGAAAGCGGTAACCAGGCAGAAATAGAACGTACCAAAATCGCTCTTCAAATGGCCCAATCGTCCAGCGTTTCAGCTGACGAAGAATACCTGAACGCCACCTCTGAAATGAAGGCGCTTGCCGGGGAGGTGAAAAGTGCCTCCCGGGACACGGTTGACGGGTTGAACATGGTATCCGACGGGTTGCACGGCTTTGCGAGCGGAACCTTGCAGGGATCATTTGAAGGAATCCAGAATATGCTTACCGGTCTGTCAAAACTGAATATCGGAGGCAAGGTCGGTGATGCCATCAGTCAGATGTCCGAGACCCTGTCAAGTGCCGGAGTCATCGGGCAGATCATATCGGCCATCCTCTCCATACTGGATTTGCTGAAAGACGGTATTGGCCCGATTATCTCATCATTGATAGACACCATTTTCAATGCGATAACCGGAATACTCGACAATATCCTCAGCGGAGACCTGTTCAAACAGATAGGCGGTTCCCTTGTGAAAGGTATCGGGGGATTGCTGAACACGGTGTCTTTCGGAGGTTTCAACAAACTGTTCGGCATCGGCGGAAACGCCAGGGAAGTGCAGGCGGCTATAGACCGCCTTACAGACCGGAACGAGAAACTGCAGACCTCCATTGAGGACCTGACCGATACCATCAATGCAAGCAAGGGGACTAAATCGGTGGAAGCTTACCGGGATGCTTACAAATACCAGAAAGAGACGAATGCAAACTATCTGCAGATAGCGCAGGAACAGGCACGCTACAGCAAAAGCCACCACTCGTGGAACTACTACTGGGGCGGTTTCAGCCAGGCACAGATAGACAAACTGAGCGGACAGATCGGCCGCCGGTGGGACGGGAACCTGTGGAGCCTGAGCCCGGAGGAGATGAAGGCGCTGCGCAGCAACGTGGACATGTGGACGCAGATACAGAATACCGGTAAGGGCGGCTATGGCGGGCGACTGACCGAGAAGCTGGATGACTACATAGACCAGGCCGGCAAGCTGGAGGAACTGACCGACCAACTGTATGAAGGGCTGACGGGCATTTCATTCGACGGTATGTACAGCAGCTTCATCGACAACCTGATGAACATGAAGTATGGCGCGAAGGATGCGGCGGAGGATATATCCGAGTACTTCATGCGGGCGATGCTGAGCAACAAGATCGGTGAGATGTACAGCGAAAAACTGAAAGGCTGGTGGGAGAAGTTCGGCAAGGCCATGGAGGACAACGAACTGACCGAGGCGGAACGGAACGCGTTGACTGAAGAGTACATGAAGTATGTGGACGAAGCCCTTGCCCTGCGTGACAACCTGGCGGCAGCCACGGGCTACGACAAGACCGAAGCCGGCGGTACCAGCCAGAGTGCGAAAGCGGGCGGCTTTACGGCCATGACGCAGGATCAGGGTACGAAGCTGGAGGGCATGTTCACCGGCGGGCTGCAGCACTGGAGCAGCATGGACGACCAGCTGGAAAGCGTGTCGGAGAAGATGGACACGGCCGAAGGCCACCTGGCCCGGATAGCCGAGAACACCGGTGTGAGTGCCGGACACCTGGGCGAACTGAAGGAAGTGATAAAGAAAATGATACGTGACGGACTAAAAGTGAAGTGATATGGGCAATATACTGAGCGGACTGGTGCTGGTGAACGGCACGGACATCTGGACGGAATACGGCGTGTTCCTGGTGGAAGACCGGCGCGGGGGCATGGAGAACCTGACGGCCATCCTGACCCCGAGCAAGGCCAAGAAGGATACCGCCGTGTCCATCCGGGAAGAGCACGGGGAGAAATACAGCGCCGTGCTCACCCCACGGAATGAAGCGCGGGACGTGACGCTGCACTTCGCCTTGTACAATAAGACCAAGGCAGGCTGGATGAAACAGTACTTTGCCTTTGTGAATTTTCTGAAACAAGGGAAGGACGGCTGGCTGGACATCCGTTTTCCCCAACTTGATCTGACACTGCGTGTGAAGTATGCCGACTGCACGAAGTTCACCCCGCTGACCTATTTGTGGCAGGAAGGGGTCCACGCTGGGAAATTCAAGGTGAAGTTCCGCGAGCCGGTACCGATTATATAACCATTCAAACGCTATTGGAATATGCTTCTAACGATATATGACAAAGCCGGAACCAAGCGTGCGGGCGTGGCTGTGAACGACAGCTCGACGCAAAGCAAGGAAGTGCAGGGAGAGAATGTGCTTTCCCTGTCGTTCAGCTATTATGCCTTCGTGCCCTTGGACGTGAACGACTACACGGACTATCTGGGTGAACGGTACTGGCTGACGGAACGCTACACGCCGAAGCAGGTGAGCGAGGGTGAATGGGAGTATAACCTGAAGCTGTACGGCATCGAGAGCCTTATCAAACGTTTCTTGGTGCTGGAGACCACCGACGGTGACACCAACCCCCTGTTCACGCTGACCGCCACGCCCCGTGACCATGTGGCGATGGTGGTGAAGGCCATCAATGACGGCATGGGTAACATTACCGACTGGAAGGTGGGGCAGGTGGACGGTACCGATCTTATCGTGATCGACTATGAGGGCATGTACTGCGACCAGGCTCTGAAGGAGATCGCCGGCAAGGTGGGAGGCAAGGCCGAATGGTGGGTCGAGGGGCAGACGGTGAACGTGTGCCGTTGCGAGCACGGCGAGGAGATCACGTTGGGATACGGCAAGGGGCTGATCTCCCTGGAGCGGGATACGAGCAATACGGAGAAGTTCTATACGCGCCTTTTCCCGATCGGGAGTAGCCGGAACATCGACGCGGAGAAATACGGCAGCCCCCGTCTGATGCTCCCCGGAAAAAAGAAGTACGTGGAGGTGGGCGTGGACGAGTACGGTATCTATGACCATTACGAGCAGGCCGCCTTCAGCGGTATCTATCCCCGGCGAGTGGGCACGGTAAGCAGTGTGCGCAGTGAGGAGGTAAAGGACGAGGAAGGGAAGACCTTTACCGTCTATTACTTCAAGGACGGAGGGCTGGATTTCGATCCTAACGATTACGAGCTGGCCGGTGAGACGAAACGCGTCTCCTTCCAGAGCGGCGACCTTTCCGGGCTGGGGGAGGGGGACGACCATTATTTCGAGGTGAACTTCGACAGCGCCACCCGTGAGTTCGAGATCATCACGATCTGGCCTTATGGCGACGACACGCAGCTTCCGGGCGGCAAGCTCGTTCCGAAGGCAGGGGATACCTATATCCTTTGGAACGTCCGGATGCCGGATGAATATTACCGTCTGGCAGAGGAGGAATTCCGGAAAGCCGTCGATGACTATAACAAGGAATATTGGCTGGACATCGCCTCTTACAAGGCTCCGACCGATCACGTATGGATCGAGGAGCAGGGAGTCGATTTGTTTGTCGGCCGGCGTGTGCGCTTGGAGAGTGCCGAGTATTTCCCCAAGGACGGCTACCGCAGGAGCCGCATTACGAAGATCACCCGTAAGGTAAACCTTCCCGGGGAGATGGACCTGGAGATCAGCGACGCCCTGCAGGTGTCCAAGTTTGACAGGGTGAACGACAGCATCGTGGAACTGAAAAGTTATACGAAGGATAAGGTCGGTAGCGCGGCCCTTC
>NZ_JBCNZM010000012.1:3912-51949 GCF_040227615.1 Bacteroides sp. RTP31139st1_H2_RTP31139_211217
GCCCTTCCCGATATTATCCGGAGCTTCGATAATACGCTGCCGACCGACAACAATCTTTACTCGGCAAAAAGAAGTCAAAGGGAATTCCTGAGCAAACACTGTCGGGATACCGCGGCCGAGGTGATCGGTTTTCTGAAAGGGGCTTGTTTTGGGGATTACAAGGCCGGTGAATCCGGAGGTAATGTTGATGGCGAAGGTAATGCCGAGTTTCTGACGGCTGTTATCCGGGAATTGCTCCGCAGTACCCGTTTCGTAGACGGCATGTTCGGCGAGGGCTGGCAGCTATGGATAGATAAAATAACGGGGCTGAGTAATCTCACGATAGACAAGGCGACCATCCGGCAGACGTTGGTAGCCTTGGAACTGCTCATAGAAACGGTTCGCAGCGTAAGGGGGCAGCTGGTTGTATCCGCAGCCAACGGTAAGATCAAGACCGTGACCAGGGAGGGCAACAATTACCGTATCATCTTTGAGCAGGAGAACACGTTCGTGGCGCACGACCTGATGCGCTGTGCCGTTTTTACGGGGGCGGAGATTCGGGGTTACTGGGTGGAAGTGTCGGAAGGCGACACGGAAGGGATAACGGTACCCCAGAGGGAGTTTGGCGGGACGGAACCGAAGGCGGGTGACGAGTGTGTATTGATGGGTAACACGGAAAACCCGCTCCGGCAGAACCTGATCAGCATATCGGCCACCGAGGACGGCCAGCCACGTGTTGACATACTGGATGGCGTGATGGCGAAAAACTTCAACGGCTGTTTGCGCTGCCGGGTGGGTAATCTTGACGGTATCAAGGACAGCGCTTTCCCGGCGAATAACCAGCCGCACGGGAACGGTCTCTATGGCGACAACGTATATCTGAAAGGTACGTTCGTCCTCATGACCGGCGAGGATATCCTGACGAAATTTGAAATTACGGAGGGTAAGATACAATCAGCCGTGGAGGGTCTGCGTGACGAGGTGAGGGGAGAGCAGAGCTTTTTCGATAACACCACGTTTACCGAAGGGATGAGCAAATGGATAAGCGGATATAAGGCCGCGTTCCTGACTTTCGGTGGCAAGTGGATTCTTGCCGGTAACAAACTGTTAGCATCGAGCGAGAACGGCAATGTGGAGGTCGTAAAGACCGGTAAGGTCCCCTATGTCCGTATAACCAACAGTTACATCATGCAGAAGAACGGGGATTTCCGCACGATCCCCGATTTCAGGGAGGTGAACGGGGAGGGGCTTTTTATCCCGGGCTACGTATATCTGTCCTTCCATTACAAGGTGGTCGAGGCCGGTCATCTTCGTGTCGAGTTTGTGAACGGGGATAAGACAGGGTTCGAGAACTTCAACATGTTCGTTTATGACGGCGATTTGCCGGTCGGCGGGGAAAAGGTGTTCAACCATTCCGGGCTTTGGAACGGGACCGGCGACTTCAAGCTGTCGTTCACGGGTGTCATCCAAGTTTCCTTATTGGTATTCTCAACCGATCGCACGGATGCCCTGGCATATAAGTATGCAACCTTCTTTGAACAGTCGGACAAGATGCTCAGGATCGCCGCCGCGAATTTTGACAAGGACGGCAATGTGCTGGAGGCGTCATCCATCATCACGACGGCCAAATACAACAGACTGATTTCCGTGTATTTTGATGAGAACGGGGAACTTCGGAATAAATCGGGGTTGGTGACCACCGCCAATTTCTCCAAGCTGTTCGCTGAGGGCGTTACAAGCAACGGGCTCGTGAAGAAGGCGGAACTGAACGTCTATGTCACCAAGGATGAGTTCGGCGATCTTGTTTCCGGTGTCACCATTAAAGCCGACCAAATCAAACTGGAGGGGCTTGTTACGGCTAACGGCTATTTCAAGGTCCTCACGGACGGGAGCATCGAAACCCGGAACGCCAACATCAGCGGTACTGTCAAGGCCGATAAAGGCAAGATAGGCGGCTTTACCATCGATTCCGGCCGTTTGTATTGGAAAAGCCGCGATTATTTCGGAAACGATTCCCGGAGTTTGAAACTGGGAGTCTCGAGTTCCTCGACGGAGGGGATCGTGGACGTGGCCTTCAATGGCGCTACCAGTGGGCGGTTTGGCGTAAAATCAGTCGGGGCGACATCCGGTGGGGCCGCTATATACGCATCGACAGGCTCCTTAACCTACCCGGCCAGCAGTATGGCCTATGCCGGGTTCTTTGTGGGTCCGGTAGATGTAAGGGATACCGGTAACGGATTGATAAGTGATGTTTGCGCGTCGAAAGGGTTCCGGTACATCCAGAGCCGTAATTCCGACGGTACATACGTGTATAACGAGGGAGTGAACTGGGGTGGTGGCATGTCGGAAAACCCCGACCTTGACAAGATACGCCTTATCGTGAGGGGAGGTATCATCGTAGGATATAACAAAGAATAAACATTTAAAACCAAGAGATATGAAAGTTGACTTAAACAGGAGATTCAGGGGCTTTGACGGGAACGAGCTTGGCGGTGACAACATCGCTACCGCCGTGGCGGAGGCCCTGTTCAATTACGGAAAAGACAAACCGGTAGGCCGTGATGAGAAGTTCAGGGCTTACGTCCTGTGCCAGCGTATCATCCAGGGCGGTGGAATCCTGGAGATCACCACCGAGGAGGGTACGCTTATCAAGGAGGTATGCGGCGAGAGCCTGACGGCCGGCGGTTACGGCCAGGTTTATGAACTGATAGAGGGAGGGGTTTGATATGGCACTGACAGAATCGGATATCGCCCAGGTTTTGGAGGCGGTCAAGGCGGAATCGAAGAGTGTCGAATCCCTTGAAACGGTCGGCTCGCTGAGCGGGGTCAAATCCCTGCCGGGACAGAAAGGTGACAAACTGGTGAACGTCCCGATCACCTTATTGAGCAAGCCAGCCGATGACGCGGCGGTCCGGGCGATCAAGGCCGCTGAAAGGGTGGAGGGATTGGCTCCCGAAATGGAAGCGGCCACCCAGGAGACAAAAAAGGCCATTCAAACGGCGGGTGAATCGGCGGCAAAGGCGGAGGCGGCCGCGAAGAAGGCCGAGGATGCGATAGCCCAAGGCTACAAACATAAGGAGATGAGTGAGGAGGAGTTTGAAAGTCTCCCGGAAAAGGACGGCAAGACCATTTACCTGATTTACGAGGAGGAATAGGTATGATAAGTGTTGGAAACAAAGAGGTGACAGCCATCCGTGTAGGCGAACGGGTGGTGGCGACGGTCTATATAGGGGCCAGGCTGGTTTGGCAAGCCATCCGGAGCTGTTTCGGCGCGGGCTTTTGGCGCGGTGACAAACCCTGGAGCCGAACGGATGGCTGGAAACGGATGAAATAACTTTTAAAGAATAACGATATGGCGAAAAAAGTGTATGACGAGGACGGTCTGGATATGCAGAAGACCGATTGGTCCGGTGACGAATCCACGGGTAATCTTCCGGTGAGCGGCCGGTTGGTGGAGAAATATATCAAAAGTATTGATGACAAGGCCACCCCTACGGAGGAGCTGGCCGCCGGTGAAACGAAAGCCCCCACGAGTGGCGCGGTGTTCGCCTCGCTGGTGGGCACCGTGACGAATATCGACGTGACGGACAGCGAGGACGGCACTCAGTATGTGATGACAGTCACGCAGAAGGATGGCGAAGGCGGGGAAAGCGACAGGGAGGTGCGCTTTTCCAAGTATAGCGACGATGACAAGGTGGTGGTGAATATAGACCTGACCGATGCTTCGGGTTCCTCCTTGCCCGCTTCCCAGTATTTGTCGTTGGGTACCGGTTTCGTGGTGAGATATGCCGTTGGCGTGGGCACGGCCGGTGGCGGCGAGGTGAGTGGCTACAGCGACCTGAAGGCCAAGGTGGTCGTAAAACGTGGCTCCACGGTCCTTTCAGAATTCCAGGATGCGGAGTTTGTCGGCGTTACGGCCGGTCAGAGCTATACTTTTGACGCATCGCCTTACCTGAAGGATGCCACGACCTACACCGTGCAGGTGGAGGCGCAGGCCGGTTATGATGGCGGTACGCTGATGAAAACCGCTACTGCCAGGGTGACGATGGTGGCTATGGAACTAAGTACCACTTATTCGGTTGGGAACGGACTGGCTGACGGGGGATACCGGAACGATGTGAACATCCCATTTACAGCTAAGGGAACGAGTGGCGAGAAGAACATCTACTACCGTATCAATGGCGGGCAGCCCTATACGCTTGGCCTGTCAGCCGGTTCTGGTGTCCAGCAGAAGAACGTCACCGTTGCGCTGAGTGAAATGCGGGAGGGCATGAACGTGGTGGAAGCCTATGCGCTGCACGAGAACTCCGGCGTGGTGAGCGAGATACACTACCTGACCCTGCTGAAAGCCGGGGAAGGTGTGACGGCCTATGCCGGCATGATGTTCAACCACCGGGCAGCGGGGTTCCAGCGTGATTGGAAGCACCCCGTACTGGAGGCCGAGCAGTTCACAGCGTGGAACTTCACCTATGCCGGCTATGACCGGGATGCGTACACGGCCCGTGTGAAAGTGACGGGCCAGGGCAGTGTGGTGAAGGAAGACCTGCTGCAGCGCGGTGAGACCGGCAGCTACGGGCGGACGAACGTGAACGTGGAACCGCTGGATTACCGTGTGTCGTGCGGTGATGCCGTGCTTGAGGTGCAGGTGAACACCACATCGCACCCCGACATTGAAGCTACGCTGGCACCGGATGCTGTGTGCACGTTCGATGCCTTCGGGCGAAGCAACACGGAAAACAACCCGGAAAGCTGGGTGAGCGGGGATAAACGGATGGAATTCCGTGATGTGCTGTGGAGCGTGAACGAATACGGCGCAGGAAGCGGCTGGCACAAGGACCGCCTGCTGCTGGCCGGCGGTGCGGGCATGACACTGACGGCAGACGGCGGTTATCGCCCGTTCAACGAGGCGGACAAGCCCGAGGGTTTTGCCATCCGCGACGTGGGCATGACGCTGGAGATAGAATACAGCACGGCCAACGTGACTGACACCGACGCGGAGCTGATCACCTGTCTGGGCACCCTGCAAAACGGCAACCGTTACGGGCTGGTGGTGACCCCGGAGGAGGCGAAGTTCCTTACCGGCGTGGTGACGGAGGCGATGGATGCCGGTCAGGTCCTGCGCTATGAGGACTCGGTGGGTACGAAGTTTGAACCCGGTAAGAATATCCGCATCACTTACGTGTTCTACCCGGACGTGGAGACCAACGAGCAGCGGACGCTGATCGGCTTCTATGTGAACGGGGAGGAGTCGGCCGCCTCGAAGTGGCTGGACAAGGTGAACTTCGACATCCGGAGCCAGCTGGAGTTTAAATCGGAGGGGGCTGACCTGAACGTGAAGAGCGTGCGCATCTATAACAAGGCGCTGACCTCGGACGAGGTGCTTAACAACTACATCGTGGACCGCAACCATCTGGAGGATGCCGACGGGGAACCGGGCGTGCGCTCGCTGGATGAGGACAACCGCGTGCTGAACGAGGGGGACACGGTGAGCATGGAGAAGCTGATGGGACTGATGAAGAAACGCCGGAACTCGATCCTGGTACTGATAGGCACGGGCAGCGTGGGCAGTGAGGTGCCGAGCGAGAGCGACACGCTGAACGTGATGGATGCGCTGGCCCAGCTGAACAACAAGAAGGCCAACAAGCTGTGCCGGGAAGTGAGATTCTATAACGGTGAGAACCGGGCGCTGGACTGGATAGCCCGTGACATTTATCTGCGCATCCAGGGTACCAGTTCGGTGAACTATGCCCGCAAGAACCTGCGCTTCTACTTCCAGAAGACAGCCAGCGGATATACGGCACGGATGAGCTACGGCGAGATAGACGGCAACGGGCAGCAGAGCAACCCGACAGCTACGGAGGGCAAGAAGAACCTGTTCAGGCTGCGGGCCAACTCGGTGGGCGCGAAACTTGCCTGTGCGAAATGTGACTTTTCCGACTCCTCCATGACGACCAACACGGGCGGTGCGAAGTTCATTCATGACGGCATGAAGGAAATGGGAATCCTGACCCCTGCCCAACAGTATGCCGCCGACCATGCAGATACGTGCAAGGAAGATATACGCTCGGCCATTGACGGCTTGCCCTGTGACCTGTTTGTGGCCAGGAGTGTGGACGAGGACCTGACCTATTACGGCCAGTATAACATGAACAACGAGAAGAGCGACAGCTACCCGATATTCGGCCAGGACAAGACTATCGGCGGCGAGCAGTGGGGAACCGGCGACACCCTGAACTACCTGCAGGCGAACGGCGACCGGCCGAAGGAATACCTGCCCATCTGCATCGAGACGCTGAACAACTCGAATGACCTGTGCCTGTTCCGTTGGCTGCCGTCCACGGAGCCCGATCATACGGACTTCATGGATTTCAACTTTGACGGCGGTTTCGAGTTCAACCACCCGAAAGACGTGTTCTGGAACGACGGCGGTGGCGATGCCGAAGAAGAACCGAACATCAAGGAACACTTGGGCACCGGTGACAAATATGACAAGATGTACAAGGCCCTGGACCGCATGATGGGCTTCCTGTACAGATGCGTGAAGGAAACGCCTGCCGGCAAGAATCTGACCTATAACAGGGAGTCGCACACGTTTGACGGGGTGGACTATGAGGATGACGGCAACAGGTTCCCGACCGCGAAATGGGTGAGCCCGACCTTCAGGAAGGAAGCGGGGAAGTATTTCAACCTGCCCAACCTGGCTGCCTACTACCTGTATGTGCAGTTCAACCTGGGCGTGGACCAGCTGGCAAAAAACATGCTGGTGCGGACGTGGGACGGTGTGATGTGGTGGATAACCTATTACGACGGGGACTGCCAGCTGGGTTCGGACAACAAGTCGTTCCTGACCGGGAAGTATGATGACAACCGGCAGACGAAGCGAGACGGAGCCTATGTGATGCAGGGACACAATAGCTGGCTGTGGAACCTGATACTGGGCAATATGGGCAATCTGCTGGAAGAAGTGATGACCAGGGGTGTGAACGGCGGTACCAGCTTCATGAGTGCCTTCAGCATCCAGAAGGCCGTTGATCATTTCGACACCGAGCAGATGAAGAAGTGGTGCAGCCGGCTGTACAACAAATCAGGCATCTTCAAGTATGTGTATCCGTTCCTGAACGAGATGCCGGTGGGGGCTGACGGTGCCAAACAGACGTATCCGCAGATCTACGGTCTGAAGGGTTCGTTGAAAGCTCACCGTAACTATTTCATCCAGCGCAGGTATGACCTGAAGCAGGTGGAGTACGGTTATGTCTCTACGCTGGGTGCCCAGTTCTACCAGAGTACGGCATCGCTGGACAAGGCATACAAATTGAAGCCGATGCAGTACCGGCTGACCATCCCGTACCGTGTGCAATTATCCACCAGTAACGGCGTTCAGGCCGACAGCGGCGTGGTGGATGCGGACGTGCTCCACTCCCTGCAGCTGGCCCGTGCCTTCGGTGAGAACGACCCGCTGAAGATTATCGGCGCGGCTAAAATCAAGGAGCTGGTGTGGCATGAGGACGCGTTCGCCATCGGATTCAATTTCGGCTTGCTTACCTCATTGGTTAAACTTGACATGAGCGTGGAGAAAGCCAGCGGTTATCGTAACGGTTCATTCATGGCCTCGACGAACGGCATGCTTCTTCTGGAAGAGCTTAATATGCGCAACAACCTGCTGGCACGGAATGGCGATAACGGCAACGTGACGACCTTGGACTTGAGCTGGCAGGGACGGTTGAAGAAGCTGGACGTGAGAGGCACGGGGCTTACCCGCGTGAAACTTGCCACCGGTGCGCCTGTTGTGCAGTTATGCTTGCCGGAAACGATAGAGGAACTGTTTCTGGAATATCTTCCCAGGTTGGCAGAGAGCGGATTGGTACTGGATGGCATCGGTAACGTGCGAGGCTACCGGTTCATGGGTTGTCCGGGCATTGACGGGTTTGCCATGCTGGAACGTCTTCATCAGGCCAAGTTGAACGGTAGCGGTAAACTGGAGCGTTTTGTCCTTGACATCGATATGGAGGATGACGGCAGGCTGCTCGGGAAATACTACGATTATGGTACCTATACCTCCACCGGAGCGATAGACAACCGTCATTCCGGATTGCGTGGCAGGCTCCGCCTGACAAAGTACATGGAGGACGAAGAAGCGGACAGATACAGGGAGCGTTACCCTGAACTGGAGATCGTGCAACCGGCCTACAGCATCATCGAGTCGGACGAGAGCGTACCGGACGATGCCAATATCTCCAACCCGGACAACGAGACCGGCTATAAGTATGGAAATGCTTACGTCATGAATGCCCACGTGGCGGCGATCCTCAAGAAGCGCCACCGTGTGCTTGCCAAGGTAACGAAAAAGCCCACGAGCCGTAAAGTGGAGATGGCCGGCCAGACAGTTGACGTGAACAATCCGGACGGTGAGATGACCTATTGTCCTTTGGATGACACCAACAGCAATAAATATTACGACGGAAGCGCAGCCAAACTTGACAGCAGCGAGGGCGACTGGATGATGTACGAGCCGTTCTTCTGGTCGAAAGGTGTCAATGATTACCTGAATGAGAAATATTACAGTTGTTACAGTTCCAACGGCCCCGACGATATGCCTCCCATCCCCGAAGCAACCGTTTTGACACTGGATGCCATCAAGGAAACGCAGGGCGGCTGGCTGGGTGAACGCAAGATTATGAGCGGAAAGCCCACGCTGAAGGAATCCTATACCACGGACAAGGCTTATTCCGTGTGCAAAGTGGACGTGTCGGGCTACAAGCGTGTCCGCTTCCCGAGTGTTCCCGGCACAGGGCTTATCGGCAGTGTGTTTGTGGATGATGCAGGAAACATTCTGAAGAACATCGTGGTGCCGACCATCGGCTTGAAATTTGAAGCCGGCATGTATCTGATAGTAGACGTTCCGGAACGTGCGACCGCCCTGCATTTCTCCATTCTGAACACGGCTGAGTTTGACTGCGTGGTACTGAGCCACAGCGACAAGATAGAGGACATGGAACCGGATTGGGTGGCCAACGAGGAGCATCTGTGTGCCGTTGTGGGCAGTTCGGTGGTGGGCAGTAAGCTGCGTGCCTGCATAACCGGAAACACTACAGCCGGCAGTATGACGTGGACAGACTTCCACTATTACAGCCAGCAGCGGGGCATGCAGCAGATAGATGCGCTGATGCACAGCCGCATCGCGAATCTGAGCTATGCCCGGTACGGGCGCAGGGACATGCAGGAACAGTGCGGTGCCGGACAGCATAACTACAATAGAATAACGGGCGGAACGGCAGAAAAAGGCATGACAGACACCATCGGCTATGATGAAGCGTATGCCATCAACAACAAAATCACGAATTCGTTGATTGACGGTCTGGTTCACCAGTATGCCTGGTATAAGAGCCGGGACGAATACGGGCAGGTGACTGTGGTGCAGGTGAACAATATCTGCTGCCTGGGCTATGAGGACATCTACGGCAACAAGTATGACATGATGGACGGCGTGGACCTGCCGAACGACAGCGGCAACGTGGGCAAATGGCGCATCTGGATGCCGGACGGCACGGTGCGGTGGGTACAGGGTAAAACGGCCAGTGACCAATGGACAACAGGCGTGGCACATGGCAAGTATATGGATTTGGTTCCGGTGGGTAATCTGAACGGATCGTCTTCTACCTACTATTCCGATAAGTACTGGATAAGCACCGCTATAGTCCGTGTGGTCTATCGCGGGTACAACTATGCGAATGCGATTGGCGGCGTGTCGCATGCGAATGCGAATAACGATGCATCGAACTCGTACCCGAATGTCGGCTCCCGTCTGGCCTTCCGCGGCAAACTCGTTCGGGCGGAAAGCGTGGAAGCGTATAAAGCGATTCGCGAAGTGTTGTAAGCGCAAAGCGCCAAAGCGTGGAGCGAAGCGACTAAAACGAAAGAACGGTGTTCGGATGGTTTCCGAACACCGTTCGTGTTATTATAAATACCGGCGTAAGCCGGTCGAAAATGTTTTAAGAAAATGAAATTTGATAGTGCTTTAGTATGTGTGAGAGAGTGCACAACACACCAATTTATACTATACAAATGTAGCGATTTTTGGCGAGATTACCAAATTTCTTAGTAATAATTAGAAGTGAGAAATTAAGCGGAAAAGGGCAGGGTAGGGGGGGTAGGGGTGCGAAAAAAAGAACGTTTCGTTTTGGGAAAAAGAACGTTTCGTTCCCAAAAGTCGAAACATTTCGTTTTGCGGATTATATTTGCGTGCGTTACTTCCGTACACGTATCCTTCTATCTCCACTCCCAGGGAATAGAACATGTTGGTGACGGCGGAGTTGTCTATCAGCTCATCTGTCGGGTCGATGCTGTTCCGTTCGTAAAGCAGGTCTTTTATGCCTTCTTCATTTCGGGCATATTCGTCGGCTTTTCCGTCCGCTTCCATGGCTTTCCTTATATCTGCAAGATACCCTTGCAGGTTGTCGTGCTCCTGTTCGGCATACCATTCCCAGACCTGTTCTTCCAATGGATGGAGGCTGTTCCGGCGGATACACCGTTCCTGCAAGTCCTCACGGCTGTCCAGATTCTCATTGTAGTCCACATAATAGAGGCTGACATATCGGGGGACATAGTCTTTCCAGGATTTCGGGGGCATATTCAGACTGCTTCCTGTCCGGTGGCCTCCTGTTGATTGTGGATGGGAGTTTTCTGTCAAGATTGTTGTGTTCATTTGTCTATTCAGATTATTGCCCGGCGGGGGCATTGACTGTACGCACTTGGGAAAGTTGCAGTTTCACCACCTTTATTTTTTCAATCAGTTCATTCTCTCTTCGGAATGACGGGGTACATTTTGTACGCCGCATCCCGGCTCCCCAGGGGATTTTGTCACACGCCTTTCTCAGGCGTGCCCTTTCGGTGTCCAGGGCGGACTCCAGACGTGCAAGTTTGCGTTGCAACGATTCTTCGGTCATTGTTTTCATGATTCCATCATTTTTTTGAGATATGACGACTGCCGTTATCGGGCTGTCGCCATACCGGGTTGATTATTCAATTTACATTTCCGCCTTTTCTCTTCTGATATTGCGTAAGGCGTATAGCAGGTACAGGAACAAGTCCCTGTCATAAATCCGGAAGAAGAACGGCTCTTGCGTTTCCTTGACCGTTCCGGTAAATGATACGGACTCCCGGTTCATGGGGAACTGGAGAAGTTTTCCGTTTGCCAGCAGGGTGTGCCTTCGTTTTTTTGCCTCTTCCAGAAAGATTTCCATATCATCCCGCCTCTTGTGTGCGGAGAAATAGAGGAAATGATGGCGGCGCAGGCTGAGCAGGATTTCCGCCATGTTTTTTCTTGCGTTTCGGATATCCGGCTCCTCATCCGGGCCGGTGACCAGGTTGCAGATGAATTTTTTCTCTCCGTCCGTATCAGTGAAGAAATAGGGTGTGAGAAGATACTGCCTGTTTGTTTTGCCGGTAATGGCACAGGCCGGCCCTTTGGTGACACCGCCTCTGAAAGTGAGGCTCCGGTAATGTCCCTCCATCTGCCTTTCCAGTTCTTTTCTGGGTGTGGTGACGGAGCGCAGTCCGGTGAAATAACGTCCTTCCACATGAAAACAGAATGTGTACAGGTCTCTGAAGCAGGGCTCGCCGATGAAAAAGAAATTTCTGGTATGTCGGACGGGCGGCAGCATATCCATGTTCTCATAGTATTGGCTTTCTGTTATTTCCTTGAACGGAAGGCACTTGGATTTCAAGTGGATACGGAACATCTTGTCTGCCGTGTTCCTTGAGACGGTGACAAGCCGGGGATTGTCCTCTCCGGCTCTCAGCTCTTCCAGCGTCTTGTGGGTATAATCGCAGTGTATGCCGTCCGACATGGAGGTAAGGAAGCTCCCGTCGAAACGGTACGGGTCGATGACGAATCCGGGTCTTGCATTTTTCATGGCTCAGATGTTTTGAAGATTCAACACTCTCTTGGCGGCACTGAGTGCATTGGAGGTAAGCTGCCGTTGCCATGCCTTGTTTTTGGGTGACCAGCGGAATCCGGCGGATTTCAGTTCCTTGCGTCTGCTGTCTTCGGGAATTCTGTCAAACAGGATCTGAAGGCGGTCTTCCCCATAGTTCCATACAAGTGTTCCGCCCTCGAACGGCACTTCCTTGCTTTCCTGACTTTGCACCGCTTTCAACTTTTCGCGCATCCGTTCCGCAAGTTCCGGCAATTGGAAGAATTTGTTTCTTTGGGTGATGACGGGTTTCTTCACCCTTGCGTTATATTCGGAAATGAAGTCCACCGCTCTGCGGACGATTTCCACTTCCCCGTGATTGGCAAGGGTGGATACCTTGTTCAGGATGCTGCTGACGAACAGGGCACGGCTGTAGCCCCGGCATTGTCCGGTATCAATCCCGTGGATGGTGTCGGCGCTGCTCCTGATGTCGCGTTTGAGCGTCTGCCATGCCTTTTCCCGCTTCTCTTCCTCCGGTCTGGCGGTTTCCTGTTTCCGTTTGACGGATGCAAGGACCTTTTGCCGCCAATCGCGGAATTCCTCGTAGCGGTTCCGGTAGCTTTTGTTCATTTTTTCCTGCCTGCGGTAATCAAATCCGCCCCGTCCCGTCACCATCGGGTTGGCGCAGCGCGAGAGGGCCGAGAGCTGGGCGGACAGCTTTTGCCGGTAGGCGGTGATATAGGTTTCCCGTTCCCCTTCCGGCATGAGTTGCAGGTCGTTGTGCAGCTCCTCCCCGTAAACCATGATGTCCGTTTCTCCGCGAATCTCCGGATCGAAGGAACTCCAGGCGTATGCGTCGCAGGCCTGTTTCCACATATCCTCCAGATAGCCCGGATGTTTGAATGCTATGGCTTCCCAGTCTTTGAAGTTACTGGAATGCAATTCATTCCGGTCTTCCGGATTTCCGTACAGATGTACAAAGTGGTGCATCCCGTGATGCTCCTTTCTGAAATGGAACGGTACGGGAGGATGGTCCGTACCCTTTTCCCGGACCATCGTGACCCGGTGTGCGTTCTCTGCGGTAAGGTCCGTTACTTGTTCTTCCCGGACCTTTGCTGTTGTTGTTTCAGTCATAACCATTGCTTTTTTGATGTCAGCCGTAAATCATTTCGTCCAGTTCTTCGTCCGGCAGTGTGCGGATTTCCTCTTCCGTGCAATAGCAGGCTATGCTCTCGTCCAGCTCGAAAGCTGCCGGGTCGAGGCTTTTGATGCCATCCAGCAGTTCCTGTTCCAGCCTTTCTACGGAAACCGTATAGTTCCCGTCTTTGCCTTGTACTTCCCGTGCCGGATAACTCTTTTCCCGATAGACCAGTGTGGTGATTGCAGGATTCGTATTTTCCTGTCCTGTTCGTACTTTGGTTACTGTCATCTTGTTCATACTTCTACTGTTTTAAAGTTAGACATGACCGGCTCCGTGGAGCCAGTATTTCGGTTTCTTACTTGCCGGGCAGCCCTTTGCCTTGATTGTGCAAGGCTTGGCAAAAGAAAATACCGGAGCGAAGCGAGGATGATTTTCTTTTAGCCAACCAGCCCCTGAAAGGGGCCGCCTTGCGCAATCAGAGAGGCAAAGGGTTATCTTTGCGGGTAAGAAAATGAAAGAATGGCAGGTGTTTATGGATTTTCGGATACAAAAAAAGCCATCCTTGCGGGGACGGCTTTAATGGTGTGTTGTACGTCTATTGCGCCATACGTTCCTTTACATTGTTCATGGCTTCTTTCAGGCTGCTGTTCATGACCCGTGCGTAATGTTGGGTCATGCGTGTGGAGGCATGTCCGAGCATGACGGATACATCCTGCAAGGGAACGTTGTTGGCGAGCGTGACGGTGGTTCCGAAAGTATGGCGGGCCACATGCGTGGTCAGATTTTTCTTTATGCCGCAGAAATCGGCGATTTCCTTGAGGTAGCTGTTCATTTTCTGGTTGCATAAGACGGGCAGGCAGCATCCTTTCTTTATGCAGACCGGGTGTTCCCTGTATTTCTCCAATATGGCCAGGGGAATGGGCAGCAGCGGGATGTTGCTGATGGAAGACGCTTTTCTGCGGCGCTCCAGCTTGACCCTTCCTTTCCTTATCCACCAGTCCCCGAGATTGTCCTGCACCAGATTCTCATTGTTCAGGCCGGCTACATCGGAGAACGCCAGGCCGGTGAAGCAGGCAAAGACAAAGACATCCCTGACCAGTTCAAGCCGGGGAACCGTGAATTTTTTCTTTATGACGGTCTGTAGCTCGTCGTAGGTCAGGAATACCGGATCGGTCTCGTCCTGCTCCATCTTATAACCGTAAAAGGGATTCTTACGCATCCATTCCTTTGCCAATGCCATATTGGTGAATTTCTTGAAGCATTTCATGTAGCGGACTATCGTGTTCCGGCACAAGCCTCCTTCCGTTTTCAGGTAGATGTCGAACGCATGGATGAACTCCGGTGTCAATTCGTGGAAGGTGATGTCCTCCTTGCCATAATAGGAGGGGATAAGCTGCCGCAATTTTTTCACCACATTCTTATATCGGTTAATGGTGACAGGGGAATAGTCTATATTCACCAGGCTTTCCATTTCCTCGATGCCTTCCTGCATGGTGCCGAGCAGCGTACGCATTCCGGTATCTTTTCCGAAAACTCGTTTCAGGATTAGTTTCGGGGTAATCAGGGCCTGTTCCAATACCAGTTCCTTGTGTTTCTCAAGGGCACGGGCATGTAATTCCGCAATATAGGTGTTCAATGCGACGGATGCCCTGTCCCTGCCTTTGCTGCATCCTTTGGCCGCGTTCCATAAGTTCAGAGGCACGCTTCTTTGGATACGGGCATCGTCATAGTCTCCGTTGATGGTTATCCGCATCAGTACGGGCGCCTCACCGTTTTTCAACAATTTCGTTTTGAGCACGAAAAAAAGAATGTTCATTGTTCCTTGTTTCATCACTTTTGTTTTTTAGAAGTGTTACATCCAATTGTTTCGTCAAAACCGGATGGCATGAGGAGGTGAGACGAAGTGTTAAATTCGGTGGCTTTTTTGAGCGGCTTGTGGAAAAGCCATAGAAAAGCCATAAAAATCCCATTTTCCCAGGTTCGAATTGCCTTTGGTATCCCGGGTTCGATTCCTTTTTTTCATTCTGATGGGACATTCCGTAGTTTTAAACTTCTTTCACAATTTCAAGCTCATTCGGCCATGTGTGCAAAATTACTTTTTTACACCGGAGATTGATGTTGACAAATGGTTGAAAAACAATGAAATATGGTGCGTGTTTATGGCTTTTTTCAAAGCCTTAAAAAAAGCCACTGAATTGGCAAAATCCAACTTCACAAATATGTAATAAAATGCGTAACGAGGGTAAAAAAAGAACCCTTGAACTATCTCTAATTCAAGGGTTTTCTAAAAGTGAAAGCTTTTTTGGTGGTGCCACCAGGAATCGAACCGGGGACACAAGGATTTTCAGTCCTTTGCTCTACCAACTGAGCTATGGCACCTTTTTCGTTTGCGGGTGCAAAGATAAAGAGTTTTTTTTATACCGCAAGGCTTTTTGAGGAAAAATATCTAAAAAAGGTGCCTCTTGCTCTATGGAGCGAGGCACCTTACTTCTAAAAATCATTTGCTATCGAAGACATCAGTCGATATTCGGATTGATGCTGTGCCAGTCTTTGATGGCAGGCAGTACACCCATTTCTATCACCTCGTCACGAAGTGTGCAGAGATGGGCATAGCTTTCTTTCAGTTTGGCTTCTTCTTCGGGCGTGCCGTTCAGTTCCTTATAGTGTACACCGTCTTTGGTAATTTCAGTTTCCATTGCCATCATGATGTGGTCGAAGCCGTGGCTGTGTACATATGTACCGGCAGGCCAGCGGAACGGTTTGCCACCCATCGCTGCAGCTATCATTTCGATAGAGACGTATGCCGGACTCTGGAAGGAAGAACGTCCACGGAGGGCGATGATGTTGGCACCGCCTTTGGTTACCTTAGTCTGGATTTCGACCCACTGTTCTTTAGTCAGGGCAGGGGTACCGATGATATCAAGTAACGGTTTACCGTCCACCTTGGCGGTAGAGGCATATACAGCCATCTGTTCACCATGACCGCCGTAGGTACGGCAATTTTCGATTTTGTCGGGGGCGATGCCGAAGTGCTTGGAAAGTTCACTGCGCAGGCGGGTGCTGTCGAGGGCAGCCAATGTGGTCACTTGTGAAGGTTTCAGGCCGGAATACAATAGGGTAATCAGACCGGTGATGTCGGCAGGGTTGAAAATGACAACCACGTGCTTCACATCCGGACAGTAGGCTTTTACATTCTTACCGAATTCTTCGGCAATAGCGGCATTGCCTTTCAAAAGGTCTTCGCGGGTCATGCCGGCCTTGCGGGCGGCACCGCCTGATGATACCACATACTTGGCACCGGTCAGCGCTTCTTTGATATCGGAGGTAAATGTGATGTTCATTCCTTCGAATCCGCAGTGGAACAGCTCTTCGGCCACACCTTCCAGTCCGGGAGCATAAGGGTCGTACAGACATAGGTTGGGAGTGAGATGCATCATGATTGCAGTCTGTGCCATGTTTGAACCGATCATGCCGGCTGCGCCGACGATTGTCAATTTGTCATTTGTCAGAAATTCCATAATCTTTTTTATTTAAAGGTGAGTAATATCTTTTCTTGCTGATTGTCACGATACAAAGATAACCCTTTTTGAAGAGAGTTGTTCATAGAAAAAAGTTATCTTTTAGAGCAAAAAGTTATTTCTTCTTTCCGAACTGCTGTATTGTACCTAAATTACTTATCTTTGTTGGGAAAATGAAGATAAGTAAGAAACTATGAGCATTGAGTTAGGAAAGTACAATACGCTGGAAGTGGTGAAGGAGGTAGCCTTCGGCATGTATCTGGACGGTGGCGAAGAAGGTGAAATTCTGCTTCCGTCGCGTTATGTCCCCCAAGACTGTAAGGTGGGAGACAAACTGAACGTTTTTATATATCTTGATAACGAAGAACGTCTGGTAGCCACTACTCTGACACCGTTAGTGCAGGTCGGGCAGTTTGCCTGCTTGGAGGTGGCGTGGATAAACCAGTATGGTGCTTTCCTTAACTGGGGATTGATGAAGGATCTTTTCGTCCCCTTCCGCGAACAGAAAATGAAGATGCAGGTGGGAAAGAAGTATGTGGTTCATGCCCATTTGGATGATGAAAGCTATCGTATCGTGGCATCGGCCAAAGTAGACCGTTATCTTTCCAAAGAGAAGGCCGTCTATGAGTCGGGGCAGGAGGTGGATATCCTGATTTGGCAGAAGACGGATTTGGGATTCAAGGCGATCATCAACGATGAATATAGCGGCTTGCTATATGAGAGCGAGATATTTCAGCCACTGCACACGGGCATGAGGATGAAAGCCTATGTGAAGCAGGTACGTGAAGACGGCAAGATAGACCTGCTGCTTCAAAAACCGGGGCAGGCTAAAGTAGAAGATTTCTCAGCTACGCTGCTGGACTATATCCGTGAACAGGGCGGACGGATAGCTTTGAATGACAAGAGTCCGGCAGAAGAAATCTATGCAACTTTCGGTGTCAGCAAGAAAACCTTCAAAAAGGCTGTGGGAGATTTGTACAAAAAACATCTGGTTGTATTGGAGGAAGATGGAATCAGGATTAGGAATTAGTCCCAGTCATTAGGAATTTCCCTACTTGTAAATAGAGACAATCATTAGGGAGGGGAATTTCCTCTCCCTATTTTTGTCGTACAATAAAAAAAGAAAAGTCATGATACGTCATTTGATATTAAGTGTTTGTCTAGTTCTGGTAGCGTTTCCCGCAATAAAAGCGGCGCCCATAGACGGAATCCGTATAGAAAGTCCATACCGTAGAGTGGTGGTACTGGTCGACGGACAGCAGGTTTGCCTGCCTACTTTCAGTTGTTTTGTAGCCAATCTGCGTGGTAGTTGTCGGGTAGAGGTTTATGAAGCGCCATCCCGTGGGGAGAATTCCCGAAGAGGAAAACTCCTATATGATGAACGTGTGCATTGCTCCATCAATGAAGTGGAAGATATTTTCATTCCAGAGGACAAAAGACCTGGTGGAAACTGGGGTACTTCTAATCATCACAAGCCTGGCAGACCCGGTGACAGACCGTTAGGAGGCGAGCAGCATGAACCGGTGATGTCACCATCTGCCTTCGAACAGTTTATGGGGCTGATGGAAAAACAGAGTTTCGATTCAGACCGTAAGGAAGTGCTCGACCATGCCTTGCTGACCTCTTGGTTCACTACTGACCAGTGTATCCGTCTGATGGATTTTTATCGTTTCGACAGTGAAAAGAAACAGTTGATGAAGAAGATTTATCCTAAAATAGCCGATAAACCGAATTTCTATTATGCGATAGACAAGCTGACCTTCTCGTCGGACAAGAACGAGATAAATGCCTTCATCAAACAATATCATGAGAAGAATAACTAAAAAAAGGAGGGGTTATGAAACGGATTATATTTATATTTCTTGCCGCTATGATGAGTACAGCTGTTTGTAGTGCGGCAATGAGCAACAGCAAAGTGCGTAAAGAGACCCGCTTTCTTACGGACAAGATGGCCTATGAATTGAACCTGAGTACAGAACAGTATAATGACGTGTACGAAATAAACTATGATTTCATTTCCGGTATACGTTATCTGATGGATGACGTTCTTCGGGGGGAGGAATGGGCCTTGAATCGCTATTACGATTATCTGGATGTGCGCAATGACGACCTTCGATGGGTGCTGAATAACCGGCAGTACGGCCGTTTCATGCAGGCCGCCTATTTTTACCGTCCGGTTTATGTAAGTGGTGGTCGTTGGTCTTTTAGGGTTTACATCACTTACACCAACCATAATCATTTCTATTTCCCGCGGCCGTATCATTACCGTACATATTGCGGTGGGCATTATCGTACGCACTATCACAACAGCTATTATCGCGGTCGTTACCATCATCCGCACTATACTGGTTCGTGGAGTATTCGGAATGATAAGTCGTACCACACCAGCCGCCGTTCAGATTTCGGTTCGGTGAACATCCGCCCTAATTCGCATAAGCGTCCGGCAGGCAGGGATGATGTATATACCACGCGACGTAGCAACAGTAGTAATAATCGCATTAGCACAGGTACACGTAACAGCAGTACGCGACGTAGTAGTGTGGATAGTGGCAGAAAGTCGAGTAAAGAGAAAATAGAAACCACAAGAACTAAAAATAATGATAAGAGCCCCAGCCGTAGCAGGGTAAAGACGGCAAGCAAGGAAAGAAGAAATGCTTCCGGCGTACGGAGTTCCGAAAGCCGTCGCAGCAGCTCTTCAAGCACTACCCGCAGTTCTACCGGCAGTAGCTCTTCCCGCTCTTCGGAAAGGAGATAGAAGAACAAAAAACTCCCCTCTTGTCAGCCTGGAGGCAGGGAGAGGGGAGAATCAAACACAACAACTAAAATTATACTTCTTTTTTTATTCAATCGGTTCTCCCTTATAGAAATCCAGAATCTTGGTACGGAACAGATAGTCATACTTGGCTTGCAATTCGTCTGATTGGGATTTCATAAGGTTCTGTTTTGCTTCATTGTATTCTACGGCATTTGCTTTTCCGTTCTCATACTTTTCGCTCATCAGCTTGAAAGACTCTTCGCTGGCAACGGTGGCTGTATGGCTACTGGTATATTTGCTTTCGGCAGCAGCGGCGTTGTACCATGCTTGTTGGATTTCCTTATAAAGTGTCTTCTTGGCATTATCCAATTGCAAGGCATAGTTTTCACGTTGCAGGCGTGCCGTGCGTACCCGGTTACGGGTAGAGAGACGGTTGAAAATAGGTACGCTGAGGTTGAATCCTACATATTTGTTGAAGTTATCGTTCATCTGCTGGCTGAAAGTACGGTCGATGGTAGAATAGTAATTCGTACCGAGACTACCGTTCAGGCTCAGTTGCGGGTAGTAGTTGCTCTGGGCAATACGGATATTGTGTTTACTGCCTTCCAAGCGGAACTGTGCAGCTTGTATGGAAGCCTTACTCACCATGGCTGTTTGGAATATCTCATCCGGAGGAGTGAGAGGGACTAAATCCAGATTGACTGCCGGAGATTCCAGATTGAACCCTTCCGGTGTTTCCAGTTCGATAAGCTGGCTAAGGTCGAGCAGGGCCAACTTATAGTTGTTGTTTGTCTGCACTACATTCATCTCGTCTTGTGCCACACGTGCTTTGGCTTCTGCCAGTTCTGCCGGAGAGGCTTTTCCCAAGTCGGCAAGCCGGCTGATGCGGACATATTGCTCTTTGCTCAATTGCACTTGTCCCAACGCCACCTGGTGGAGCTCTTCATTGAACAGCACCTGAAGGTAGGCCGAAGCTATATTGATGGCAATGTCTTCCTTGGCTTTGTCCAGGTCGGCAATGGCAGCTTTGAGGTTTAGTTTGGCCAATGCATACTGGTGGGGAATTTCCAGACCGGTAAAGATAGGTATGCTGGTATTGACAGACATATTAGTGCCGTGGCTGCTGGTGTTGACGTATACAGTGGAATAGTCTCCCGTATCCTCATTTTTGATGGCTGTTTGCGTACGTCCCCAGTTCCAGCTCTGGCCGGCACTGGCATTCAGGTTCGGCAGTCGTGCCCATTTGGCTGTATTTACTTCGACAGCACTCTGTTCGGCAGCGTTGGCTGTCTGGCGGATACTGATGTTATGCTCGATGGCATAGTCTATGCATTGGCGTAAAGACCATCGTTCCTGCGCCTGCACTGAGATACTGCCGAATATTGCGAGGTATAAGAATATCTTTTTATTCATATCGTATATCTTTTTAAGCTATTCCGTTTGTTAATCCTTTTTCTCTGCACCGCGAATCTTATCCTGGGCACTGATACCGCTTTTGATGGCAATCTTTATGCCGTCACTCATGCCGACCTGGATGGGGCGGCGTTCGAACTTCTGTACCGGTACACTGTCCGTCATTACATATACAAAGGTGCTGTCACCATTGAATTCAATGGTACTTTCCGGTACGGCAAGCGTTTTCTGGGCACGGTCCAATACGATTTCTGCGTTGGCAGAATAGCCGGAACGTATCTGTACGCTGTCCGGTGCGGCAATGGCAGCTTTGATTTCAAACTGGTTGGCACCGTTTTCTTCCACACCCTTCGGAGATATGTATTCCAGTGTGGCATCGAACGAAAGATTCTGCAGGGCGCCGATTGTCAGTTTCACCGGCATGCCTTCGTGCACACGGCCCACTTCCGTTTCGTCAATGTTGCCGCGGAAAATCAAATCGTTCATGTTGGCAACGGTAGCGATGGTGGTTCCGTCATTGAAAGTGTTACTCATGATAACCGAGTTACCGACTTTGATGGGTACATCCAGAATCAGACCGGTAATGGTGGAACGGATCAGGGTACTACTGAAAGAGGCGCTGTTCTTGGTGATGCCTTCCTTTACAATTTCCAGGTTATCTTTTGCTGTCTGCAGTTCCTCGCGTGCCTGCTTCACGCTTACTTCCCCTTTTTCGTACTCTTCAGCGCTGATAAGCTTGTCGTTGTACAGTTTCTGGGTACGGGCGAAATCCGTTTCGGCTTGGGCAGCGTTGATTTCCGCCAATCGTACGCGGCTTTCGGCAGAGTTCAATTGTCCCAGTTCGGGTATCACCTTTACTTTGGCAAGCACTTCCCCTTGCTTCACACTTTGTCCTGCTTCCTTGTATACTTCGGCAATGATACCGGAAATCTGCGGCTTGATAAGGACTTCATCTCTCGGTTCCACTTTGCCGGTGGCTACGGTAGTCTTTTCAAGGTCTGTCACTTCCGGAACTATCGTTTCGTATACTGTTACTTTAGGTTGGGACTTCTGGTACAGAAAAACGAATGTCCAAATGAATAAGGCAGCAATTACTACCAATAATGCGATTTTCAGAAACTTCTTTGTTTTCATCTTATATTTACGATTTAATTATTTACGATTGATATAGCCATTATTTCATGGCTTACGGTTAGTGGTCTCTCTATAAGTTTATTCATCCCTGATGGCTTCAATTGGCTTGATTGCCATGGCGCGATAGGCAGGTGCCAGTCCGGCAAGCACTCCTAATGCGATGAGGAGGATGCAGGTTCCGATAGCCAGTCCGAATGAAACCTGGTAGTGGGTTTTGATAACTCCAGGGTCATTGGCGGCCTTTTCAAGTATTTGCAGTACAAATACGGCAAAAGAAATACCTGCCATACCCGCTATAGTGGTCAGCACCATGCTTTCCGAAAGAATTTGTTGCAGAATGTCTTTAGGACGGGCACCTATGGCACGGCGTATGCCTATTTCCGTTGTACGCTCCTTGACGGTTACCATCATAATATTCGATACGCCGATAGCTCCGGCAAACAGCGTCCCCAAACCTACCATCCAGATTAGAAAGCGCACTCCAATCATCAGGTTGTCCATCATGGAGAACATAGCTTCCGCATTCAGAAGCATGACGGCTTGTTTGTCATCGGGAGCAATGTAGTGCGCTGCTTTTACAAGACGTTCCACTTCGGGCTGCACGTCTTTCACTTTTACTCCCGGTTTCATGATGAAACATACTACATGCAGTTTCTTTCCGAGGTTGTAGGTCTGTTGCATGGTGGAAAAAGGCAATGTAATGGCTTCAGAGGCCTGCCCTTGTATATTGACATTGCCTTCGGATGAACACATTCCGATAACCCGGTAATAGATACCATTTACCCGGACATATTTGCCGCAGGGGTCTTCACCGGGTTTGAAGAGGCTTTCATAAACACGTTTGCCGATTACACACACTTTACGCGACTCTTTAATGTCGACATCATTGATGAAACGTCCATAGGTCATCTCTTGATGTTCTATCTGTTCATATTCGGGATACAAGCCTTTCACACTACAGTCGTACTTGTTGTCTCCGTAGACAGCCACTTGTCCCCATAAGGCAATGGAAGGCGTGGCAAGCGCCACACCGTCCACATTGCGTACACGGTCTACATCTTCCATCTCCAAATCCCACCATCGTCCTTTGCGAAAACCTTTATAAGCCTCGCTTGTCTTTTGTGCAGCGATAAAGCCCGAGTTGGTTGCAAATCCTTCGAACTGGGATTTTAGTTCTTCCTGCATGCCCTGGCCGCCACCGATAAGCGCCACCAGCATAAAGATACCCCAGAATACGCCGAACGCCGTAAGCAGGCTTCTCGTTTTGTTCCTTGTTATTGTGATGAGGATTTCCTCACACGTATCTATGTCTATTCTCATAATCTTTAATCTGCTCTAAGTGCTTCAATAGGACTGATACTTACCGCTTTCTTAGCCGGGAAGAACCCAGCCAACGTACCCGCTATGATAAGGGTCAGGGTAGCTTGGATAGCAATACTGAGGTCTACGGTGGGATCGGAGAACATGGTCTGCTGGAACATGCCGGCATCCATCGTCTGGCTACCGAAAGCAGAGTTCATCCATTCCGTCACCCCGATGCCTGCCACCATACCGATATAACCGAATAGCGTAGTGATAGTCACGCTTTCCACAATAATCAGCCAAAGGATGGAGAAAGGTTTTGCTCCCAATGCCTTACGGATACCAAATTCCCGGGTACGTTCTTTCACGGTAATCAGCATTATGTTCGACACGCCGACAATCCCACTCAACAGTGTGAAGATACCGATAACCCAGATTGCAGTCCGGAGGATACCCATTGCATTCTGTGTCTGCAGATAGTTGGTGAAACGATTCCATATCCATATGGCGCTCTCATCTGTGGGGTCAAAGCGGTGATTGGTGGCAATAGCCTTGCGGTATTCTTTTTCAAAGGCTTCGTTACTTTCTATGCTGTGCAGGTTCTTGGTTGTAAAGATGATGTTATTCAGCTTGTCTCCTTTATTATAGATGGTCTGCAAGGTGGAGAAGGGGATATACGCTTCGTTTGCCTCGCGGTCTCCCTGGTCATTGTAGAGGCCTACTACTTGATAGGCCACTCCACTGGCATTGACAAATTGTCCGATGGGTTCAGTATGCGTTTTTCCGAAAAGGATATCTGCAGATTTCTTATGGAGGATGATGACTTTACGTCGGTCTTTCAGGTCGTTGTAGTTGATGAAACGTCCGTCCGCTGTTTTCACGGTTTCCACTTCGGTATAGTTGGGATATACGCCCAGCAGAGAGATATTGATATATTCTTGTCCGAAGCTGACGTTTACATTACTTTGACGCACGGTGGCACCGGCACTGATGACATTTTCGGTGAATTGCTTCTCCGTGTCATCCATGTCCCGGTTGTCCAGTTGGACGCGGCGTCCTTCTTTCAGACCGTCGTATGACTTGGTGGTCCAGCCGGGGAAGATGCGGATAGAGTTCAAGGCACGCTCCGACGCATTTTGCTCGAAGGCATGTATGATACCGTTTCCGGCTCCGAGCAGCACGATGAGCATGAAGATTCCCCATGCCACGGCAAAGCCCGTCAGGAATGTACGCAGTTTGTTGCGTTTGATGGTTCCGTATATTTCTTGCCAAAGGTCTATCATTGATAATTAAAAATTAAGAATTAAAAATTAAAGGGGGAGGGGGCTCTTCCTTTATTATTTCATGAATCCGTCTTTTCCGAACGGGCTTGCATCGTGGTTCAGATTCGTCTCGATGCTACCTATGATACCGTCTTTGATATGGATAATCTTGTCCGTCTGGTTGGCAACACCGCTTTCGTGGGTCACGACTACGATGGTCATGCCCGTATCGTGCAGTTCCTTTAGAATCTGCATCACCTCTACGGAAGTCTTGCTGTCGAGCGCGCCGGTAGGTTCATCGGCAAGGATAATCTGCGGTTGGGTAATGAGGGCACGGGCGATGGCTACACGTTGTTTCTGTCCACCGGACATCTCATTTGGCATGTGGTGTGCCCACTCTTTCAGCCCCAGGCGGTCCAGATATTCCAGTGCCAGCGCATTACGTTTGCGGCGGCTCACTCCTTGATAAAAGAGAGGAAGCGCCACATTCTCCACTGCATTCTTGAAGGAAATGAGATTGAAGGACTGGAAGATGAAACCAATCATACGGTTGCGGTACTCGGCTGCCTTCGTTTCGCTGAGGTTCTTGATGAGGGTACCGTTCAGATAATATTCCCCCGTGTCGTAACTATCCAGAATACCCAGTATATTGAGTAAAGTGGACTTTCCCGAACCCGATGAGCCCATGATGGAAACAAATTCGCCTTTCTGAATGTCGAGGTTGATGCCTTTGAGCACATGCAGCGGTGCTCCGTTGTTGTAGGTCTTGTTAATGTCTTTTAGTTGTATCACTGTTTTCCCTGTTTATTGCTTTACTCTTATTAATTTTCACTATTAGACGCAGCAATGCTACGAAAAGTTGCAAAAGTTGCAAACTTTTTTAAAAAAAGATTTTGCAGTGTCGTTTTTCTTTGTGATTTTTGTAACCATGAATGTGATTAACTAACCCTTTAAACAAAAGTAATATCATGAATTCAAACATGGAAAAGCCCTATGTAGTGGGCATTGACATAGGCGGAACAAACACCGTCTTTGGTATTGTAGACGCACGCGGAACTATTATTGCAAGCAGTTCCATCAAAACCGGAGCTTATGAGGACGTCAATGATTACGTAGACGAAGTTTGCAAGAATCTGTTGCCGCTCATTATTGCCAACGGTGGAGTAGACAAGATAAAAGGTATCGGTATCGGTGCTCCTAACGGAAACTATTACAGCGGTACTATTGAGTTTGCCCCGAACCTTCCCTGGAAGGGTGTAATTCCTTTGGCTGCCATGTTTGAAGAGCGCTTGGGTATCCCTACCGCTTTGACAAACGACGCCAATGCTGCCGGTATCGGTGAAATGACTTACGGTGCGGCTCGCGGTATGAAAGACTTTATCATGATAACTCTTGGCACCGGTGTAGGTAGCGGTATCGTTATTAACGGTCAGATGGTATATGGCCATGACGGTTTTGCCGGAGAGTTGGGACATACTATTATCCGTCGTGAAAACGGACGTCTCTGCGGATGCGGACGTCACGGCTGTCTGGAAACTTACTGCTCGGCTACGGGTGTGGCACGTTCTGCCCGTGAGTTCTTGACCAAGAGTACCGAACCGAGCTTGTTGCGCGACATTCCGGCAGAAAACATTACTTCCAAGGATGTGTATGACGCAGCTGTGAAGGGTGACAAGATTGCCCAAGAAATCTTTGAGTTTACCGGAACCATCTTGGGTGAGGCTTTGGCTGACTTCATCGCTTTCTCCAGCCCGGAAGCTATCGTGTTGTTCGGTGGTCTGGCAAAAGCGGGAGACTATATCTTCAAGCCTATCCAGAAAGCTATTGACGACAATGTATTGAATATCTACAAAGGTAAGACCAAGTTGCTGGCTTCCGAGTTGAAGGACTCTGATGCTGCAGTGCTGGGTGCCAGTGCGTTGGGCTGGGAGCTGAGAGATATCAAGTAATCAATATTAGGGAAACTGATAAAGGAGGGGATATGTCAAAACTCCCCTTCTATCGAAATCACCCTCGCTACACCTATCTGTGGCGAGGGTGATTTTTAGTTTATGAGAGTTTCGACACACCTTTTTTTCTTTAGTGGCACATATTCCTCAGCAATAAAGTTATGTCACAAGTTGCTTCCACACTTCCACCCATTCTCTGTATCCCTTTATTCATCGGGGTTGCGGATGCTGTGGAAGCAACTTGAAAAGGTGGAAGCAACTTTTACTTCCACCTTAAATTTACGCCAAATAATCTATTAATATCTTGTAGTACAATAAATTAATAGGATATGGAGCAATTTGCCAATATCGTGTAAACAAGCTATTGGTTTCCTGCAAACACGGTATTAACTTCGTAAAAGCCCGTGCGATAATAGGTGGAAGTCAGGCTTTTGGTATGGATAAGATAGGTATTCAGTATAGGCAAGCTATGCATATGAGAGCTGTTTAACGGCCGTGAGGCGTTCGCCTAACGGCCATAAAGCACCTTGTTGACGGTCGTTAGCAGAGCGCCTCACGGCCGTTGGGCGCTGATAAACTAACATATCAGCAAGAAGGAAGGCTTATGTGAAAGGAAAGGAGCGCAGGCTTACAATGTTTTGAATGAGGGAGTAGCAGTAGAGTATCGCATGGTGTGTATGCCTACTGTGTATATCACTAAAAAAGGGAAACCGACATTGTCAGTTTCCCTTTTTTATTTCGAAATAGGAGTCTGGAATTAACCGTTAACTCTTTTTTCTTTGATTCTTGCTTTCTTACCGGTAAGAGCGCGCAGGTAGTACAGTTTAGCGCGACGAACTTTACCCACTTTGTTCACTTCGATACTGTCGATAGCCGGTGATTCAATCGGGAAAATACGTTCTACGCCTACGGTTCCTGACATCTTACGTACTGTAAAACGCTTCTTGTCTCCGTGTCCGGCAATTTTGATAACAACACCACGGTACAGCTGTACACGTTCCTTGTTACCCTCGACAATACGATATGCTACTGTTACAGTGTCACCTGCCTTGAAGCTCGGGTGCTGTTTTCCGGTAGCAAATGCTTCTTCTGCAATTTTAATTAAATCCATTGTTTTTATTATTAAATTGTTTCATCGTTACAACGCAACATACCAGGCTTCTCTCTTGGTGTCCTGACAGCGATTGCGCGAAAGCGGTGCAAAGGAACGAATTATTTGCCAGATACACAAGTGCTTCAAGCTTTTTTTCGCCAGTTGGGATGATTTTTGAGCGTTTCATTCTGCTAAACGCAAGTCTAAATAATCGGTTAATTGTGTGGCTCAGTCACAAAAGAAAAGTATATTTGTAGCAATTTAAAACTAAATGAATATGAAGAAACAAACTTTCAGTCTCCTTGCGGGGGCAGTGTTGGCGGTTGCACTTCTATTGGTTTCCTGCCATTCTTCCTACGAAGTGACCAAGGTAGAGGGAGGCAGAATTCCCATGAACTCTGTCTGGGATGCCGAGCCGGATGCCGAAGCCGTGGCTCTGCTGGCGCCTTACAAGGCCCGGATGGACAGCGTTATGTATCATGTGGTGGGAACCGCAGAAATGTCGATGGACAGATTCCGGCCCGAAAGCCTTTTATCCAATCTGATTGCAGATGTACTGCGTGAGGCTGCGGTGGAAGTGCTGGGCAAACCGGCCGATATGGGGCTAATCAATATCGGTGGAATCCGGAATTCCCTGACGGAAGGAGATATCACTACCGAAAACATCTATGAGATATTGCCTTTTGAGAATTCGCTCTGTGTGCTGACGATGAAAGGCTCTGCCATGAAGCACTTGTTTGAAAACATTGCGGTGAGACTTGGTGAAGGGGTGAGTG
Organism: Bacteroides sp. RTP31139st1_H2_RTP31139_211217; assembly: GCF_040227615.1. Taxonomy (NCBI): domain Bacteria; kingdom Pseudomonadati; phylum Bacteroidota; class Bacteroidia; order Bacteroidales; family Bacteroidaceae; genus Bacteroides; species Bacteroides sp. RTP31139st1_H2_RTP31139_211217. The sequence goes on from NZ_JBCNZM010000012.1 coordinate 32,147, forward strand.
GTATACAGTTGGAAATCAGCAAGGATGGCAAGCTGCTCCAGGCTTCCATTGCCGGCAAGCCGGTGGAGGATGACCGTGACTATACGGTTGCCACGATTGATTATCTGGCTGATGGAAACGATGGAATGACGGCTTTCCTGCAGGCGGATAAAAGGGAGTGCCCGGATGGGGCTACACTGCGTGGTCTGTTCATGAAGTATGTGGAGAAGCAGACGGCAGCCGGCAAGAAGGTGACTTCGCGCATGGAGGGAAGAGTGGTCGTTAAAGAGTAAGCATTAAAAAAACAGAAGTTCTATGAAACATATGTATTCCTTGGCAGCCCTGCTGCTTTTCATGCTCCCCGCATCGGCACAGCAAGAGGGGCGTGTCATTACTGAAGAACCCCTTTGCCTGGTGTCCGCCGATTCTGTATCGTCCGGCCAATCCGGAAAACAACTGTTTATCCTGCACACCAGCGATACGCACAGCCGTATAGAACCCATCAGCGCCGAGGCTGCCGACGAGTATGCCGGGATGGGCGGTGTGGTGCGCCGTGCCGGTTTTGTAAAGCAGTTTCGCGGCAAGCATCCGGATATGTTGCTGCTGGATTGCGGAGACATCTCGCAAGGTACCCCTTATTATAACTTTTTCAAAGGCGAGCTGGAGGTCAAGATGATGAACCTCATGGGCTATGATGCCATGACGATAGGTAATCATGAATTTGATTTCGGACTTGAGAATATGGCGGAATTGTTCCGTATGGCGGATTTTCCCGTGGTCTGTTCCAATTATGACGTGACGGGTACGGTACTCGAAGGGCTGGTGAAGCCTTATATCACCTTGGTGCGCGAAGGGGTGAAAATCGGAATCTTCGGCCTGGCCCCTAAGATGGAAGGGCTGGTGCAGGCGGATAAATGCATAGGCATTGTCTACAACGACCCGATAAAGGTGGCCCAGGAAATGACAGACCTTCTCAGGGAGAAGGAGAATTGCGAGGTTGTGATTTGCATGTCTCATTTGGGTATCCGCAGTGCAAATCCCGAAGGCGCTTCCGACGAGAACCTGGTAGGCAAGACGCGTGGCATTGATGTCATTTTGGGAGGACATTCGCATACTTTTATGGAAAAGCCTGCCGTTTATCTGAATGCGGACGGCAAGAGCGTTCCCGTGCTGCACACCGGAAAGAGTGGCATCTACGTAGGAGAAATGGTACTTACTTTAACTGAAAAATAGCATGATGAAAAGACTCACCCTCCTTTTATGGGTTGCAGGATTGTTTATATTGGGATTATCTTCACTTCACGCCCAGACGGGAGGCCCGTTTCTTCCTTCGGCTGCAGACAACCGGTGCCGGCAATGGGTGGACTCCGTGTTGTCAGGTCTGAATGTACACGAAAAAGTGGGGCAGCTCATCGTTGCCACCATTCCGGCCAGAGCAGACAAGGCCACGAAAAAGCAGATGCGCGAGCTGGTAAAGAAATACAAGGTCGGTGGCTTGCTGTTTTCCGAAGGTACTCCGGAAGAGCAGGCTATCTTGACCAATATGGCCCGGAAGGATGCCAAGATTCCCGTTATGGTTACTTTCGATGGAGAGTGGGGACTGTCAATGAGGCTGAAAGGCGCTCCGGACTATCCCCGTAATGCCGCCTTGGGATGTATCGAGGACAATGGCCTGATTGAAGAATATGGACGTGAGGTGGCCCGCCAGTTCCGCGAATTGGGGGTACACGTCAATTTTGCACCCGATGCGGATGTCAATACGAATCCGCTGAACCCGGTGATACACGTACGCTCCTTTGGCGAGAACCCGCAGCGGGTGGCGGAAAAGGTGGTGGCATACAGCCGTGGGCTCGAAAGCGGGGGCATACTTTCCGTTTGCAAGCATTTCCCCGGGCATGGCGATACGGATGTGGATTCTCATAAGGCGCTTCCTGCCTTGCACTACGACCGTGCACGCCTGGACAGTGTGGAACTTTATCCCTTCAAGGAAATGGTACGTGCCGGATTGGGGGGTGTCATGGTAGGCCATCTGCAAGTGCAGGCGCTGGACCCGGACGGGGTGACTCCTTCTTCCTTGTCGCGGAATGTGGTGACCGGGTTGTTGAAGGATGAACTCGGCTTTAAAGGGCTGGTGTTTACCGATGCCTTGGACATGAAGGGGGTGTCTGCCATTCCGCAGGTAACTACCAAAGCGCTGCTGGCGGGAAATGATATGGTGCTGGTACAGTTCAATACGAAGAATGCGGTGCAGGAGCTGGTAGATGCAGTGGAGTCGGGACAACTGAGTAAGGACGAACTTGATGCCAAGTGCCGCAAGGTATTGATGTACAAGTATATGCTTGGTTTGAGAAACCGCCAGCCGCAACTTCGGGTCAGCGGAATGAGCTATCGCATCAATACGGAGGAAGCGCAGGTGTTGGCTGCCAAGTTGCGCCGTTCGGCAGTGACTGTATTGAACAATTATTTCGATGTCCTCCCGCTGGCACCGGTGGAAGGTGATATTGCCGTGCTCAGCATCGGAGAGAAGGAGGCGGATGCTCCCTTTGTGGAAGCTATGAAAAAGAATGCAGGCATCAGCCATTTCCACTTGCCTTGGAATGCCGATGAGGCTCTCTGGCAGGAAGTGCAGGGGCAGTTGGCTGCTTTCCGTCGCGTGGTTATCAGCATCACCGGTTCGGCTTATGTCAGCGACCGTGATGTGGCCTTTCTGGAAGGCTTGAACCTGCGTGCTCCGCTGGTCTATACTTTTTTTACCTCTTACCGTACATTGCAACCTCTGATGCCCGCACTTGCCAAATCCAGCGCTGTGGTGCTGGCACATTCGGCAGAGACGGATTTGCAGCAATACGTGGCTGATGTTCTTTTTGCCAAAAAGCTGGCCAGTGGCAGAATGTCGATGAGTATCGGTAAACTGTTTCCAGCGGGAACGGGCTGTATGATTGAGCCGGGCATGAAACCGGGGAAGACTGTTCCGGAAGATTACGGCATGAAGTCGTATGTGCTGCAAAGTATCGATGCCGTTGCCCGAAAGGGACTGGAAGCGGGAGCTTATCCTGGTTGCCGCGTGCTGGTGTGGAAAGACGGACTGCCGGTATATGACAAAGGCTTCGGAACCCACTCTGATAAGGATACCACTACTGTCCGTTCTTCGGACCTTTTTGATTTGGCTTCGCTGACCAAGACTACGGCTACGTTGCTTGCCGTCATGAAACTGTATGATGAGGGCAAGATAAAACTGGATGACAAGGTTTCCGCTTATCTGCCCTTCTTGCGCAATGGCAACAAGCGGAACATTACCATCCGCGAACTTCTGTTCCACGAATCGGGGCTTCCTCCCTATATCCGCTTCTACCTGGACATCATAGACCCGAATTCGGTACACGGCCCGTACTCCCAGAGTTGGGTGGACGAGTGGCATCGTACGCAGGTAAGCGAGCATAGCTATTATTGTTCCGATTTTAAGTTCCGGAAAGGGATGGTGTCCGACAAGAATACACCGGTCTATACCCTGCACATGGCAGATGGCATGTGGCTGAACAAGAGTTTCAAGAATTCTATCCTTCAGCGGATAGCCAAGTGCGAGTTGGATGGCAAACGTTATGTTTACAGCGACCTTGGCTTCGTGCTGTTGCAGCAGGTAGTGGAGAAGGTGACGGAGCTGCCGATGGATTTGTACCTTGCCCGTGAGTTCTATGCCCCGATGGGATTGCAACGTACTATGTTTCTGCCTTTGACGAAGTTCACCAAAGCGGAAATCATGCCCACGGCATCCAATGACTTCCTGCGTCGCCAGGATATATGCGGATATGTGCATGACGAGACTGCTGCCTGCATGGGTGGGGTGTCCGGTAATGCAGGACTTTTCTCTACGGCCGAAGAGGTGGCAAAGGTTTATCAAATGTTGCTGAACGGCGGTGAATTCAATGGCAAGCGTTTCTTGAGTGAGGCAACCTGCCGTTTGTTTACGACGGAGAAATCCGCCATCAGCCGTCGCGGTCTGGGATTCGACAAGCCGGATGTATCCATTGTGAAGCGCAGCCCTTGTGCCCCTTCCGCTCCGGAAGCGGTATATGGACATACCGGATTTACCGGTACTTGTGCTTGGGTGGACCCGGAAAACAAGACAGTGTATGTATTCCTCAGCAACCGCTTGTGCCCCAATGTATGGAACACGAAACTGGGTGACATGAATATAAGAAGAGATATCCAGGAATTGATTTATAAAAGTATTATTCCGCAAATCCCCTAAAAACAATCTATCTATAAGGAATGAAGAGAATATACCTGCTTGCCTATATCACTATATTGTGTTGTCTTTGTCCGCTTCTGAAAGCGCAGCTTGGCCCGATGCCGTTTACTCCGGTGCCGCCGAACGACCCTTCGCTTGTACGTCTCTTGAACAGTGACGTGCGGTGCAGGCAGTGGGTGGATTCCGTCATGCAGCGTCTGACTCTGAAAGAACGCATCGGACAACTGTTCATCTATACGATTGCCCCCCAGCAGGACAAGGCCAACAAGGAACTGCTGCGTAAGGTGGTGGAGGACTATAAGGTAGGCGGTCTGTTATTTTCCGGCGGATTGATGCAGAACCAGGTGATGTTGACCAATGAGGCGCAGCGGATGGCAGAAGTTCCGCTGATGATTACCTTTGACGGTGAATGGGGGCTGGCTATGCGCCTTCGCGGTACTCCGAACTTTCCGCGAAACATGGTGCTGGGCTGCATACAGAACGATACACTGATTTATGAATATGGGCGCGAGGTGGCCCGCCAATGCCGTGAACTGGGGGTGCAAGTGAATTTTGCTCCCGTAGCGGATGTGAATATCAATCCCAAGAATCCGGTTATCAATACCCGTTCCTTCGGTGAAAGTCCGTTCAATGTGGCGAACAAGGTTGTTGCCTACTCCAAAGGGTTGGAGGATGGTGGTGTGCTTTCTGTCAGCAAGCACTTTCCGGGGCATGGGGATACGGATGTGGATTCTCATAAGGCGTTGCCCGTGCTGCCTTTTACCCGTGCCCGTCTGGACAGTATAGAGCTTTATCCTTTCAGAAAAGCCATTCGTGCCGGATTGGGAGGAATGATGGTGGGGCATTTGGAGGTGCCTACCATAGAGCCGCAAAAGGGGCTCCCGTCTTCGCTTTCGCGTAAGGTAGTTTCCGGTCTGTTGGTGAATGACCTCGGCTTTCAGGGGCTTGTCTTTACAGATGCCCTTGCCATGAAAGGGGTATCGGGCAATGAAAGCATCTGTTTGCAGGCGCTGAAAGCCGGCAATGATTTGCTGCTTGTCCCCCGGCGTATTAAGGAAGAAGTGGAGGCTGTGCTTGCCGCTGTGAAAAAAGGGGAGCTGACAGAGAAAGAGATAGAGGCGAAATGCCGTAAAGTACTGAAATATAAATATGCCCTTGGGTTGGAAAAGAAACCCCATGTACAGCTTTCAGGTTTGGGGACCCGCATCAATACTCCGAAAACGCGTGATTTGATGCGCCGGCTGAACTTGGCAGCCATCACTGTGCTGGATAACCGGGACGAGGTACTTCCGCTGGACCCTTCCATCGGTGAAGTTGCCGTGCTCAATGTGGGAGAAGCGCAGGAAATCCGGCCGTTCCTCAAGGAACTGTCGCAGTATACCCGTCCTGTGGAGTTCCATTTGGGCAAGAATCTGCCGGAGGCTGACGGGAACCGTTTGAGGAATGCGCTGGCCAAGTACAAACGTATTCTGGTCTGTGTCACCGAACACCGTTTGACGCCCTATCAGAATTTCTTTGCAAAGTTCGCTCCTGACGTACCGGTGGTTTATCAGTTCTTTATTCCTGGCAAGCAGGTATTGCAGATAAAACAAGGGGACGCTGCTGCTGAAGCGGTGATTTTGGCACACTCCTCCAACGAGGAGGTACAGCGGCAGGTTGCCCGGATTGTTTATGGCAGCGCTTGTTCAGAGGGACGCTTGTCTGCCAGTATCGGTAGTCGGTTTGCTGCCGGTGCGGGAGTGACGCTGACTCCTCAAAGCGCCCCCCGCTTTGTACCCGAAGAGCATGGTATGAATTCCCGTCTGCTGGCTGAAATAGACAAGATAGCTGAAGAAGGCATTCGTGAAGGGGCTTACCCCGGCTGCCAGGTGGTGGTGCTGAAGGATGGTAGGGAGATGTATAATAAAGCTTTCGGTACCCACGTCTGGAACGAGGCCGGAAGCAAGGCGCTTCCCGTAAAGAAGACGGATGTATACGACATCGCTTCGCTGACAAAGACCACAGCTACGCTGCTTGCTGTGATGAAGTTGTACGATGGCGGACGCCTCAATCTTACAGACCGGGTGTCGGATTATCTGCCTTTCCTACAGGATACGGACAAGAAGAATATTACGGTACGCGAACTGCTGATGCATGAATCCGGTCTACCTTCTACCTTGCTATTCTATCAGGAAGCGATTGATGAAGAGAGCTACACCGGCACTTTGTTCAAGGCACGTCCCGATGCCCGGCATTCCGCACGCATCGGACGGCAGACTTGGGCGAACCCTAAGTTCCGCTTCCGTCAGGGACTGATGTCGAAGGTGCAGACACCGGAATATACGATGCAAGTGTCCGACAGCCTTTGGCTGAACCGTTCCTTCAAGCAAGAGTACTTGCAGAAGATTGTGGATACTCCGCTTAGAGATAAACGTTACCGTTATAGTTGTGTGGGCTTTATCTTGTTGCAGCAGTTGGTCGAGGCGCGCACCGGCATGTCTATGGACGAATATCTGGCCAAGGAATTCTATACTCCGATGGGATTGGAGCGTACGGGGTATCTTCCTCTGCGCTTCTTGAAGAAGGAAGATATTGTACCTTCATCAACAGATCCTTTCTTGCGTAAGACTACCTTGCAAGGATTTGTACATGATGAATCTGCAGCTTTTCAGGGCGGCGTTTCCGGTAATGCCGGGCTGTTCTCCACTGCCGGAGAAGTGGCAAAAGTCTATCAGATGTTGCTGAATGGGGGTGAACTGGACGGTAAGCGCTATTTGAGCAAGGAGACCTGCAGGGTATTTACTACCACCGTCTCAAGGATAAGCCGCCGGGGGCTGGGATTTGATAAGCCCGACCGGCGTAATCCCCAGAAGAGTCCCTGCGCAGAGTCTGCCCCTGCTTCTGTCTACGGTCATACCGGTTTCACGGGTACTTGCGCCTGGACAGACCCGAAGAACGGCTTGGTTTATGTCTTTTTGAGCAACCGCACCTATCCGGATGTGTGGAATAACAAGTTGATGAGGCTGGATATAAGGACGAGGATTCAGGAAGCTGTATATAAGGCGATGCTGGGAGGAAAAAAATAACTGGTAGAATTAAAAAGAGCCTCCCTTGCTCACGCAGGAAAGGCTCTTTTCTTCTTCAATTTTGAAACAATTAAATTCTATCTGTTAAGCTTTAAGTGTGTGTCTTATCAGAACGCAATACCTACGCGCAGACCGAAATTGCTCAAACCGTCTACGCTGTACGTAAAGAGGTCACCTTTGTTCGTACCGTAGCTGTAATAGGCTGCGAAATGCAAGCCCGGTCCATAAGCCCAAGGATACACATTGAAACCAATTTCAGGAGATACATAGAAACCCCATGTATCCTTGTTGGCTTCGAATACGTTGAAGGTTGACTTCAACTGTGCATATTCAGCACCCAGTTTTACACCGGCATACGGCTGGAATGCACCTCCACGGTTCCATACATAGCGGGAGGCCAGACCGAAAGGCAACTGGAATGCAGTGTGCTGCTGGTCGGTATTCAGACTGCCGCCTTCGCCTACGGGAAGTGTCTGGCGACCGAAATACTCATGGTTGCTATGGTAGTTCAAGAAAGCTCCCAATGCAAAATTGTCTGTCAGGAAGTAACCGCCTTCAAAATTCATACCCCAGCCGCTTGATTTGTCGGCGAAGTTGTTGCTGAGGGGAAAGTTATATTGCCAGTCGATATTGGCATAACCGTTATCGGTCATCTGTGCCTTCGTCGGTAGGGCGAAGACGAGAGCAAGAGCGGCAACCGCAAATACTCTCAAGGAAAGATATTTTATTGTTTTCATACTTTGTTCTTGTTTTTTTGGTTCAATGGCAACTTCCCAGTCCGGAAAGGATGCTGCCGTATTATTCTTGTTACCTTAATATTGGGTAACCCGTCATTTGTCACTTATAGCTCGTAGCTTGTCACTACTTGTTAGTCAGGTAAGTTGATTGAGTGAAAGCTTGGTTCACACCTTGCACGGCAAGTTTGGTATTGACAGAAGTAGAACCACTCAGCAAGCCGCTCATATAGCTGGTCCACAGAACAGGAAGTTTCTCGCTCTGGCCTTGCGGCGCCTCCAGATTCAACAATTCGCTGATAAAGGAACCGGTGCTGTAGGAATAGTTCACGGCATAAGGATAATACCATCCGCCCCAGTTGCCCCAGTAAGGAGCATCCCAGTAGCCAGGATAGTTCCACCACCATTCGGGACGTCCGTAGTCGGTGAAGTAATAGGTACTTCTGACATAGCTTACCTGCAAGCCAAGGTCGGCTTCTTCCCGGTCATCCACACGGATGTAGCCGCGGCTGTTCATGTTAGCAACATAAGCGCTGAGAATTTCCTGGGCATTCTCATCTTTCCAGTATTCGGCGTTTTCCTTATCACCGATGACCAGAATGCTGTCCGGCAAGTAATAAGTTTCGAAGGTTTTGAAATCCGCCTTCTTGTCATAGTTGGTATAAACCAGATAATTATTGTCCAGCTTATCCATGTCAGGGTCTTTTTCGCAAGATGCAAGCGTCACTGCAAAGACCGCTAATAATAGGGGAATAAATTTCTTCATACTTTTATAATTGTTTAGGTTTAATATAAATTCCTGCCCTATGGTACCTTAGGCTTTTGTGAGAAAAAACAAGATAGGATATAAAAGGTTCACGTAGAGGTATGTTAAAAGTGATAAAGGAATAGGGTGACAGCACTTTTAACGTAACTGTCACCCTATTGCACTTATCATGTCATTACTTTATCACCCTATCATCTTTTCCATATCCGTGCTGTCCATCCTCCTCCGGGTGCCATGTGTATGTTCAGCTTGTCTCCCGAGGTCACGGTGCGTACTTCTTTCTTGTAGTCGGTTGCTTCCCGGTCGGCATTGATGCCGTCGGAAAAGATTTCGGCTTCGTAACTTCCTTCTCCGAGGAAGGAAAGGTCGATGGTACAGTCGCGTGGTGTCCAGTCGGTCATGGAGGCGATGTACCAGACGTCTCCCTTGCGGCGTGCCAGTGTAAGGTATTCGCCTACTTCACCGTCCAGTGCCACGGTCTCGTCGAAAACGGTAGGCACTTTGGCAATGAAGTCCGTGCATTCCTGCTCCTTCATATATTTGCTGGGGCTGTCGGCAAGCATTTGCAGCGGGGCTTCGAAGAGGGTGTACATCGCCATCTGGTGGACGCGCGTACCCTGGCTCATCGGATGGTCGTTGACGGCACGGAAGGTTTCGCGGGTTGCGTTCATTGTGGCTCCCGGTGTGTAGTCCATCGGGCCTATAAGCATACGCAGGTAGGGAGCAGTCACGTCATAGCGTGGGAAGTTGTGGAGGGGGGCTCCGTTCACTATCGGTTCCCATTTGGCGTTCTCCAATCCCTTTACACCTTCAAAGTTCAGGACGTTGGGATAGGTGCGCTGTATACCGTATGGTTTGAGGCCATGCAGGTCCAATACCAGGCGGTGCTCGGCGGCGCAGGCTACAATGCGTTCTACAGACTGTACCAGTGGCTGGTCGTCACGGTCGAAGAAGTCTATCTTGAAGCCTTTGATACCCATCTGTGCATAGTGGCTGAATGTGGCTTCCGTATCTTTGGCAGAATTTCGCCAGCTTGCCCAGAGAATGATGCCGACGTCCTTCTGGTTTCCGTAGGCTACCAGTTCCTTTAAATCGATATCCGGATTCAGGTCTTTCAATAAGGATTCGTTTCCGCTCCAGCCGTCATCGATGATGATATATTCCAGGTTGTTGTCGGCGGCAAAGTCGATGAATGCCTTATAAGTCGGGGTGTTCATGCCGGCTTTGAAGTCTACGCCAGTCAGGTTGCAGGTGTTCCACCAGTCCCAAGCCACTTTGCCGGGTTTAATCCAGGAAATGTCTTTGATGCGGCAGACGGGGGCAAGACGCTGTGCCATGTCATTGTCGGCAAGCTGCGTGTCCTTTTCGGTGACGAGCACCACACGCCAGGGGAGCTCCTGCTTGGCACAACGGGCGATGTAGTCTGCACGTTTTGTCGGTATCAGGTTCAGCCGGTTGTGTCCGCCGATTATTTCCTCCAGCGGATAGGGGGCAAATGCTGCCTGCACTCCTTGACGTGTCTGGGGATTTACAGTGAGGAACATGCCGGGATAGTTTTCCAATCCGGCTTCCATGATAACGGCTTTCTTTCCTCCGTCCAGGCAAACCATCAGTGGGGTGATGGAGAGTGAGTCGGTGTGCATTTTGGACAACGGGGCTTCGTCGTAGTAAGACTCGAAAGAGAAGCAATAGCGCTCACCGTTGCGGTTGTCGTTTATGTAAGGTACAAATGCCTGGTAATCCTTGTCGAAATTGAAGTCCGCAGTTTCGTTGAGGACGATAAACGGCTTGTTCTGTTCGGAAATGAAGCGGTAGGCAGCGCCGTCATCGTATGCGCGGAACTGTACGCTGTAGCCTCCGCGGCATTTCAGTGTCAGCTGGTTGTAGACATCCTTCACACTTGCTTTTTTATAGAGGGGAGTGGGGAAGGAGGACTCCACGGACTTGCGTTCTGCACGGATTACTTTTACATTTTTACCGAAAGTTATTGCTTTCTTGGCTGATTTTTCATCTCTGCCTTGCAGGGCGATGGCAGAGGGTTGCAGCACCGTGGTTCCGTCGTGTGCTATCTGCCAGGTGAGGGCTTCTCCGGCATCTACCGTAACGGATAGTTTTCCGTTGGGTGATGCAAGTTGGTATTGCTGTGCACGGACCGTGCCCAAGCAAAGGAATAATAAACAAAAGGTTTGAATAAGGAGGCTTTTCATGTTGATTTATTTTTGAATGATTTTCTTTATCTTCTCCAGTTCCTCGGCAGAGAAGTCTGTATTTTCAGTCGCTTTCAGGTTATCTGCCAGTTGGGTAATGGAGCTCGCTCCGATGATGACGCTTGTCACCAGGTCGTCCTTCAACAGCCAGGCAAGTGACATCTCGGCAAGGGTTTGCCCGCGTGAGGCAGCAACCTCGTTGAGTGCCTTGATTTTTTGCAGCGTCTCGTCGGTCAGTGCTTCTTTCTTTAGGAAAGCCCCCTTTGCCATGCGCGAATCTTCGGGAATACCATTTAGGTAGCGGTTGGTCAGCAGGCCCTGCGCCAGCGGGGAGAAGGCGATGAAGCCGGTTCCGTTCCCTTTGGCTTGCTGCAGGATACCTTCTTCTTCCGGTTCGCGGTTGAAGAGATTGTATCTGCCTTGATAGAGCAGGCAGTGTACATCCCGTTCTTCCAGGTATTTGTAGGCAAACTCGGCCGCCTCTTTGGGATATTTGGAGATTCCTACATAGAGTGCTTTGCCTTGCCGTACGATATCAACCAGTGCTTGCAGGGTCTCTTCAAGCGGAGTATCCGGGTCGTAGCGGTGGGAGTAGAAGATGTCCACATACTCCAGGTTCATCCGTTTCAGACTTTGGTTGAGGCTGCTCATCAGGTACTTGCGTGAGCCCCACTCCCCGTAGGGGCCGGGCCACATGTCGTGTCCGGCCTTGGTGGAGATGAATAGTTCGTCCCGATAGGGCATGAAGGATTTCTTCATAATCATTCCGAAAGTCTCTTCGGCGGAACCGTAGGAAGGACCGTAATTGTTGGCGAGGTCGAAATGTGTGATTCCACGGTCGAAGGCATAGTGCGCCATGGCCTGGGAATTGGCAAATGTGTTCACGTCGCCGAAGTTGTGCCACAATCCGAGTGATATTTCCGGCAGCAGGATGCCGCTTTGCCCGCAACGGCGGAATTTCATGCCGTTGTCATAGCGTTCGGGCGCTGGAGAATAAATAGGGTTTATCATGATATTGTATTTTGTGGGTTATCCCATTATTACTTCTACTGTATGCGTGCCCGGCAGATGGTTCACCACATTGCCTTCTATCGGCTGGCCGTCTACTGTGACGGACTTGATGCCTTTGCATACACCATCGGGATTCTTCACGGTAATATGATATTTCGCTCCGCGGAACTTGCGCTTCACGTTGAAGCCTTTCCAGTCTGACGGGATACAAGGATTGATTTCCAGACCTTCATACGAAGGCTTGATGCCGAGTATGAATTGCGTGATGGCATACCACATCCAGGCAGCCGTTCCCGTCAGCCAGCTGTTCTTGCCTTCACCGGGACGGGCGGCGTCCTTGCCGGCCACCATCTGGCAGCATACGTAAGGTTCTACTTTATGCAGGGCACTGTGCTCTTCGGTGTACGACGGGCATATCTTGCGGAAATACTCCCAGGAACGGTCGCCCCGGCCCAGTACGGTTTCTCCGATGATGACCCACGGGTTGTTGTGGCAGAAGATACCTGCGTTCTCCTTGTAGCCGGCGGGATAGGTGGAGATTTCTCCATACTCCACAACATAGCGGGTGAAGGGTGGATTGTTGAGTACAATACCGTGTTCGCAGTCCAGGCGTTCCTTTACGGAGTCCAGTGCTTTTTCTACCATACCTTCTTCCAGTCCGATGCCTGCCATGGTGCACCAGCCTTGCGATTCGATGAAGATTTGTCCTTCTTCGTTCTCTTTGGAACCTACCTTGTGGCCGAAGTAATCGTAGGCGCGCAAGTACCAGTCACCGTCCCAACCATGTTTTTTTACGGCTTCCACCATATTGTCTATGTAGGTTTGTGCGCGGTTGGCTTCGTCGTCTTTGCCCAAGCGGCGGCACAGTTCCACATAGTCGCGTCCGCACACTACGAACAAGCCGGCAATCATCAGCGATTCCGCCTGACTACCTTCCGTCTGGTTTTCCGTGGTCTGGAAGGATTCATTCGGGTCCCAGGAGAAGCAGTTCAGGTTCAGGCAGTCGTTCCAGTCGGCACGGCCGATGAGGGGCAGCATGTGGGGGCCGAGGTTCTCGATGACATGGTTGAAGGAAACGCGCAGGTGCTCGAACAGAGAAACCTCCGAACCCTCCTTGTTGTCGAAGGGAACGGGCTCGTCCAGGATGCTGAAGTCTCCCGACTCCTTGATGTAGGCCACGGTGCCGAAGATAAGCCACATGGGGTCGTCGTTGAAGCCGCCGCCGATGTCGTTGTTGCCGCGTTTGGTCAGCGGTTGGTATTGGTGGTAGCATCCTCCGTCGGGGAATTGAGTAGAAGCTATGTCGATGATTCGTTCGCGGGCGCGTTCCGGTATCTGATGCACGAAGCCCACGAGGTCTTGGTTGGAGTCGCGGAAGCCCATTCCACGACCGATGCCGCTCTCGAAGAAAGAGGCGGAACGGGACATGTTGAAGGTAATCATGCACTGATACTGGTTCCAGATGTTCACCATGCGGTCCAGTTTTTCTTCGTCGGTCTTCACGACGTAGATGTCCAGCAGGCGGTCCCAGTAGGCTTTCAGTTCGGCAAAGGCAGCATCTACTTTGGCGGTAGTGTCGAAGGCCGAAATCATCGCCTTAGCCTTTACCTTATTTATAATAGGTGAAGAGGGTACACTCTGCTTGAACGCTTCATGCAGAGATTCTTCACGTTCCTCGAACTTTGCCTCCTGCTTGTTTTCCACATAGCCCAGCAGGAAGATGAAGTCGCGGCTTTCGCCGGGTTGCAGTTCTACTTCCAGATAGTGCGAGGCGATGGGACTCCAACCGTGGGCAATGCTGTTGCCCGGTCTGCCTTCTACTACCCGTTCCGGGTCGGCAAACTCGTTGTAGAGTCCCACGAATGTTTCGCGGTCGGTATCGAAACCGTCTACGGGTGTATTGACACTGTAGAAGGCGTAGTGATTGCGGCGTTCCTTGTATTCCGTCTTGTGGTAGATGACAGACCCGTCCACTTCCACCTCTCCCGTGGAGAAGTTACGCTGGAAGTTCTCCATGTCCGTAGCGGCATTCCACAAGCACCATTCGGCAAAGGAGAATAGTTTGAGTTTTCTCACTTTGGCAGAAGTATTCCGCAAGGTCAGCTTCTGCACCTCTCCCCAGGTCTTCAGTGGGACGAAGAAGAGCAGGCTGGCTTCGATGCCGTCTTTGGCTCCGGTGATGCGGGTATAGCTCATGCCGTGGCGACATTCGTAGCTGTCGAGTGCGGTCTTGCAGGGCTTCCAGGTGGGAGACCATACGTTGCCGCCTTCATTGATATAGAAGTAGCGTCCACCGTTGTCCATCGGCACGCTGTTGTAGCGGTAGCGGGTGATGCGGCGGAACTTGGCGTCCTTGTAGAAAGAGTAGCCTCCGGCGGTATTGGAGATGAGCGAGAAGAAATCTTCATTGCCCAGGTAGTTAATCCATGGCCAGGGTGTCTTGGGGTCGGTAATGACGTATTCGCGGTTGTCGTCATCGAAATATCCGAATCTTTTGTCTTGCATATTATTTCTTGTATTTAGTTTGATACATTCTTCGTCAGTTGTACCATCCGGTCATTTTTCCCGGAAGCACGCTTCAAATTTAAAAACTTTTCTCCTATCACCCTTGTTTGCCCGGCGTGTTTTTTCCCCTCGGAAACATGAAGTACCGGAAAATGATACAAAAGTATCACCGCACGAATCTTTTTCGCTCTATCTTTGTAAACACATTTTATGATTAACCGATATGAAACACTTATTCGCATTTCTGTTCCTTCTTGGAATTACCTTTTCTCTTTCTGCCCAATCCGTCCGCGAACGTATTTTGCTGGACGACGGCTGGCAGTTTGCTTTTGGCAATGCTTCCTCACCGGAGAAAGATTTCGGCTGCGGAACGGAGTACTTCAACTATCTGACCAAGGCAGCCTCTATCCATAATGAGGGCCCTTACTCTCCCAAGTTCAATCCGGAGAAGTGGGGTGTGGACTGGAAGACGGTCAATCTTCCGCATGACTGGGTGGTTGATTTGCCTTATGCCAAAGAGGCGAGCCACAGTCATGGCTATAAAGCCGTCGGCTATAAATTCCCCGAAAACTCTGTGGGATGGTATCGGAAAAGTATCACTGTTCCGCAAGAGGACCTCGGCAAACATCTTTATCTTCAGTTCGACGGTATCTTCCGTGATGCCCGTATCTGGATAAACGGTTTCTACCTGGGACACGAACCCAGCGGCTATGCCACGCAGGTATACGACATTACGGAATACCTGAATTACGGAGAAGAGAATCTTATCTGCGTCCGTGCCGACGCCACGCTCGAGGAGGGCTGGTTTTACGAAGGTGCCGGTATCTACCGCCATGTATGGCTGAACAAGACGGCGCCGTTGCATGTAGCTCCTTTCGGCGTATTTGTATCTTCCACGCTGGAAGCTCCTTTCGACAAGGCTGTGCTGGTGACCGAAGTGCAGATGAAGAATTCGGGAAAAGACCCCGTCTCCGGCAAAGTATGGTGCCGTCTGCTTGATGCCGACGGACAAGTGCAGATGGAGGACGAGGCGGAAGAGATAACCCTGCTGCCGCAAGAAACGCGTAGCGTAAAGGTGCGTACCAAAGTGCTGAATCCCCAGCTATGGAGTACAGAACATCCTTACCTTTATAAAATGGAAACCAGCGTCTGGCAAAACGGTAGGCAGGTGGACGTGGTGGCCACCCCGATTGGTATTCGCGACATCCGCTTCGATGCCGACAAGGGCTTCCTCCTGAACGGACAGCCTCTGAAACTGAAAGGTGTGAACATGCACCAAGACCACCCCGGAGTAGGTGCCGGCATTCCCGATGCCCTGCAAGTGTACCGACTGAAGGAACTGAAGAAGTTCGGCTGCAATGCCTGCCGTTCTTCCCATAACCCGATGACTCCCGAAATGCTCGATGCCTGCGACAGCCTCGGCATTCTTGTGATAGAGGAAAACCGTCTGACGGGCGTCAACGAGGAACATACCCGCCTGCTGAAACGTATGATAGACCGCGACCGCAACCATCCGTGCATCATCCTTTGGAGCGTAGGCAACGAGGAGTGGGGCATCGAGTGGAAAGAAAGCGGTACACGCATTGCTGCCACGATGCGCGAATATTGCCACCGTTTCGACCCTACGCGCCTCATGACCGTTGCTTCGAGCAGTGGCCCTGCCATCTTGATTCCCGCAGACGTGGCCGGTTATAACTACATCCTTCAGAACCCTGTGGAGCAGCACCGCAAGGATTATCCCGGTCGCCGGGCGCTCGGTTCGGAAGAGACCACGGGCTGTGGTACGCGCGGCATCTACTTTGATGCCCACGGCAAAGGCCACATGGTGGCGCACAACCGTAAACCGAACGGGCCTGACAGCCTGCTGAACTGCATCGAGCGTGGCTGGAAATTCTATGACGAACGCCCCTATCTGGCAGGTCTTTTCTATTGGACGGGTTTCGACTACCGCGGCGAGCCCAACCCCATGAAGTTCCCGGCTACGGGCTCACAATTCGGCATTCTGGACTACTGTGGCTTCCCCAAGGACGAAGCCTGGTATCTGAAGTCCTGGTGGACGAATGAGCCGGTGCTGCACATCCTTCCTCACTGGAATCTGCAAGGTCACGAAGGTGATAGCATCGACATTTGGGTATACAGCAACTGCGATGAAGTGGAACTGACTGTGAACGGCAAGAAACTGGATCGCAAACCGATGCCCCGAAACGGCCATCTTTCCTGGAAAGCCGTTTTCCAGCCCGGTGCAGTGAAGGCTGTAGGCTATAAGAACGGCAAAAAAATATTGGCCCGTACTGTGGAGACTACCGGTGCTCCTGCCCGTATCTCCCTGACGGCAGACCGTCCCGTCATTCAGGCAGACAATCGGGATGTGGCAGTGTGTAATATTGAGTTGCAGGACAAAAAGAAACGTTTTGTCCCCACTGCCTGCAACGACTTGACGATAACCGTTTCCGGTCCGGTACGCATCCTTGGGGTGGGGAATGGAGACCCCGCTTATCAGGCTACGGAACGTCCGGCCGACGCCGATGCCCGCACCTATCAGGTAAAGGCATTCAACGGACTTGCACAGGTGCTGTTGCAAAGTACCGGCGAAGCGGGAGAAGCCACACTGACGGTCGTTTCGGAAAACCTGCCGGAAACTTCCTGTGTCTTGAAGTTGCAGAAGTAAGCGGCTTATCATTTATATCATCCGGCGAAGCGGAGACCTTTCTCTTGTCTATGGGGCAAGAGAGGGATCTCCGCTTCTTTCTTCCTCAAACTATAGTGTGTAAGTGTACGAGATGCGCATCTCATACATCCTTACATTAGAGCCTGAGGGGGAGAAGAACGGAAGTTTTGCTTTTCCGGGTGGGACTTTCCCGGGTATCTGCTCATATATAACAATTATTACCTCTAAATGTAACAAATGGTACTGTTGTGGGATTAAAAAGAATGAGTATATTTGTGGCATGATATTTTTTTAACCAATGCCTATGGAAAACCAGAACTATATCATGAGGGAAATAACCCCTCTGTCGGAACGTGACTGTTTCTATATTGCCGATCGTCGCAAAACAGAATTTACCTACCCCATCCATTGTCACGCAGAGTATGAACTGAACTTCACGGAACATGCTTCCGGCGTACGTCGTGTGGTGGGCGATTCTGCCGAGATTATCGGTGATTATGACCTGGTGCTGATAACCGGTAAGGAGTTGGAGCATGTATGGGAGCAACATGAATGTACCTCCGGGGATATTCGGGAGATTACCATTCAGTTCTCTCCCGACTTGTTCTTCGGGAACGTTGTCAACAAGAACCAGTTCGACAGTATCCGTCGGATGCTGGAGCGTGCACAGTGCGGACTTAGTTTCCCCATGCAGGCCATCATGAAGGTGTACAACTGGCTGGATAAGCTGGCTTCCGAGGAGCAGGGCTTTTATGCCGTGATGAACTTTCTCCGTATCCTTTACGAACTTTCCCTCTATGACAATGCCCGGGTGTTGTCCAGTTCTTCGTTTGCCAAGATAGAGACTTTCTCTGACAGCCGCCGGGTACAGAAGGTGCAGAAATACATTTCCACCCATTATCAGGAGGATATCCGGTTGGCTTCATTGGCCGATATGGTGGGCATGACCCCGGTCTCTTTCAGCCGTTTCTTTCGCCTGCGCACCGGCAAGACGCTTTCCGACTACATTATTGATATCCGTCTGGGCTTTGCCACGCGTATGTTGGTAGATTCCACGCGTACCATTGCAGAGGTGTGCTATGACTGCGGCTTCAACAATCTGTCCAATTTCAATCGTATGTTCAAGCGGAAGAAGGGATGCTCGCCGAAGGAATTCCGTGAGAATTATCGGAAAAAGAAGCTGGTGATATGATAAAAAAGTATTGGTATTCTTCATTGAAAGTGCCTATTTTTGCACCAATGATTAATACTAATATCTGATATCATGAAAAGAGTTTTTTCCTTATTTTTATGTCTGCTGTGTGTATGTGCTGTGACGGCGCAGATACGCGGCAATGAAATCCGTGTAGTCGTTTCACCTGACCATAGCGATTGGGTGTATCGTCTGAATGAGAAGTGTACGTTTACCGTCCGGGTGCTGAAGGCACAGAACCTCTTGTCCGATGTCAAGATTGACTATGAACTGGGCCCCGAGATGTATCCTACTGAAGTAAAGAAAGACGTGGTGCTGAAAGATGGTACCTTGAAGTTGCAAGGCACGATGAAGACTGCAGGCTTCTTGCGTTGCAAGGTCAAGGCGCATGTGGACGGCCGGACTTATGAAGGGCTGGCTACATCGGCCTATGCTCCCGAGCAGCTGCAACCTGTGACGAAACTTCCTGCCGATTTTCGGGATTATTGGGCCAAGACCTTGGAAGAGGCGCGCAAGACTCCGTTGAATCCCCTTATGACGCTGCTTCCCGAACGCTGTACGGAAACGGATAATGTATATCAGGTCAGCTTCCAGACAAAAGCTTGGGGAGGACGTTTTTACGGTATTCTCAGTATTCCCAAGAAAGAAGGGAAGTATCCGGCTTTGCTGCGTGTGCCCGGTGCGGGTGTCCGCCCTTATGCGGGAGATACGTATACGGCTCCTGGAAAGGTGATTACATTGGAGGTGGGTATCCACGGCATTCCCGTCACGATGCAGCAGTCTGTATATGATGCGCTGGCAGGTGGGGCGCTGAGCAATTACTGGACGTTCGGCCGCGACAGCCGGGATGCTTCTTACTATAACCGTGTGGTGGTAGGCGCTTTGCGTGCTGTGGATTTTATCTGTTCGCTGCCGCAGTACAACGGGAAGGCGCTGGGCGTTACGGGCTCCAGCCAGGGCGGTGCCTTGTCTGTGATTACGGCGGCTCTTGATTCGCGCGTTACTTTCCTGGCGGCTGTTCATCCTGCCTTATGCGACCACGAAGCGTTCTTCAAGAAGCGCGCTTGCGGCTGGCCCCATTATTTCTATTATTACGGTGCTCCCGATGAAAAGCAGCTTGAAACGGTGCGCTATTATGATACGGAAAACTTTGCCCGCCTGCTGAATGTGCCCGGTTGGTTCAGTTGGGGGTATAACGATGAGGTCTGTCCTCCCACTTCCATGTATGCAGCCTACAATGTGATTTCTTCTCCGAAGGAACTGCATCCTTATCTGGAAACCGGGCATTACTGGTATCAGGAACAGTGGGATGAATGGCTGGACTGGATACGGAGACAACTTAATGTGCCAATGTGATTAATCACATTGGCACATTAATCTGATAATATAGTATCATTTTTTATGATATGAGCCGCGTATCTTTGTGT
>NZ_JBCNZM010000012.1:51959-55582 GCF_040227615.1 Bacteroides sp. RTP31139st1_H2_RTP31139_211217
CTTTGTGTATCGCTTAAAAACTGATAATATGAAGAAACAATTCCTTTTGCTGACAGTACTTTTATTCCTTTTGGGGGCATGTGCCCCTAAGCCTGCGGAGCATTCGTTTATTAAGGTCAATGCCGATGGACAGTTCGTTCGCGACGGAAAACCCTATTATTTTGTAGGTACCAATTTCTGGTACGGTGCCATTCTTGGTTCCGAAGGTGAAGGCGGCAATCGTGAACGGTTGCATAAGGAGCTGGACTTTCTGAAAAGTATTGGCATCAACAACCTGCGCGTATTGGTGGGTGCTGACGGTGAAAATGGCATAAAGACGCGGGTAGAGCCCTCTTTACAAGTGGCACCGGGCGTCTATAATGATACTATTTTAGCCGGATTGGATTATTTTATGAATGAACTGCGTGAACGTGATATGACAGCTGTCCTCTATTTGAACAATTCCTGGGAATGGAGCGGTGGCTATTCCGTTTACCTGCAATGGTCCGGACACGGTGATGCCGTGGTACCTGCCGTAGACGGATGGCCCGCCTATATGGAGTATGTCAAGCAGTTCCCCCAATCGGACAGCGCGAAGGCCTTGTTTGCCAATCATGTCAATTATATTGTTTCACGCACCAATAGGTATAATCAGATAAAATATGTGGATGACCCCACTATTATGTCTTGGCAGATTGGTAACGAGCCTCGCGCTTTCTCTGACGAGAACAAGGAACCGTTTGCCCGCTGGATGGCCGATGTGGCTGCACAAATCAAGTCACTTGACCCGAACCACATGGTGTCTTCCGGCAGTGAGGGCTCGTGGGGATGCGAAATGGATATGAATCTTTTCGAGAAGATTCATGCCGACCCCAACATCAATTATCTGAATATCCACATCTGGCCTTACAACTGGAGTTGGGTGAAGGCGGACAGCCTGAAGGAACTTCTTCCGCGTGCCAAGGAAAATACTAAGAAGTATATAGATGACCACATGGTCATTGCTCGGAAGTACAGCAAGCCGATTGTTTTGGAGGAGTTCGGTTTTCCCCGTGACGGTTTCAGCTTTTCCAAAGAGGCACCGACCACTGCCCGCGATGAATATTACCGTTATGTATTCGACCTCATCCGCCAGGACCGTGAGAGCGGCGGACTCTTTGCCGGATGCAACTTCTGGGCATGGGGTGGTTTTGCCGGACAAAATCCCGACCATGTATTCTGGGAAAAGGGAGATGACTATACCGGTGACCCGGCTCAAGAACAACAAGGACTGAACTCTGTCTTTGCCACAGACAGCACTATTGAAATAATTAAAGCGGAAAACCGGAAGCTGCAAAATTGAACCTATCTGTGCTTTTCCGTGTAATCCCTGCCTGAAAATTAGAATGTAAGCGTGTACAAAGCGTTTGTACCGTTATATAAGAAAGATTATTACTCTAAATACTAAGTATGATATGAAAAGCATATGGAAAGTTATGTTGGCGGTTTGTTGCCTAGGTATGACCATTGGTTGTGGAACAAACCCGTCGAAGAATGAAAATGTAAAGGAAACGCTACCGGCATTGGTGGTCAATGGTACGCAGTTGATGAATACCGAAGGAGACACGGTGGTATTGCACGGTGTCAGCTATGGCTGGCATCAGTTCTGGCCCCGTTTCTACAATGCCTCTTCGGTTGCTTATCTGGTCAATGACTGGGGCGCACAAGTGCTTCGGGCCTCTATGGGAGTGGATTTGGATAGCGCCTGCTATGTGAACAAGCCCGAGTTCGGTATTGAGTGTGTTACGAAAGTGGTGGATGCTGCTATCGAGAACGGCGTTTACGTCATCATCGACTGGCATAGCCACAATCTGCGGCAGGAAGAAGCAAAGGAGTTCTTCACCCAAATGGCTACCCGTTACAAAGGGGTTCCTAATGTCATCTATGAGGTTTTCAACGAACCGGTGGAAGACAGTTGGGAGCAGGTGAAGTCATACTCTGTGGAGGTTATCAAGACGATTCGTGCCATAGAACCGGATGCCGTTATCCTCGTTGGTTGTCCGCATTGGGACCAGGACATCCATTTGGCAGCGGACGATCCTATTACCGGATATAGCAATATAATGTATACACTCCACTTTTATGCCAACACCCACGGACAGTGGCTGCGCGACCGCGCCGACTATGCTCTGGGCAAGGGCTTGCCGATTTTCGTTTCCGAATGCGCCGGTATGGAAGCAAGTGGGGACGGCCCCATCAGTAAAGAAGAGTGGGGGAATTGGCTGGACTGGATGCAGCGGCATTCCATCAGCTGGGTGGCCTGGTCTTTGTCTGACAAGGATGAGACTTGCTCCATGTTCTATCCGTCGGCTTCTTCCGAGGGAAACTGGAAAGATGCAGATATGAAGGAATGGGGAAGAATGGTACGGGACGAACTGAAGAAATGACCCTTTCGGGAAAAAGCAATATGATTTAACCATTAATAATTTAAGAAAAAAAGAATTGTGCCTATGGGAAAAAAGGAAAAACGGAACTATGAAGACATGGACTGTTTGGAAGTAAACCTAAATGTCAAGGCTGTGATAGTATATCAGGGCTTTTTGACTCAGTCTCATTTTTGTTAACTAAAAAAATCTTCTTTTGGGAGGTTTTGTGTTTGTTTTAAATCTAAGAAATACAGTATGAATTTGAATTTTAGAAAGACAGCGCTGCTTGCGGGGATATGCTCGGTGTTCAGTCTGGGTTATGCTCCTCAGCTTTTCGCAGTATCATCGACGGATACCGTTGAGGCAGTGCAGCAAACAAAGAAAATTACGGGTGTCGTCAGTGATGCTATGGGCCCTATTATCGGTGCCAATGTATTGGAAAAAGGTACAACGAATGGTGTAATTACCGACATTGACGGTAACTTTGCCTTGAATGTGAAACCGGGAGCTACCATTGTAGTCTCCTTTATAGGCTATGTCAGCCAGGAAATAAAGATAACGAACCAGACAACAGTGAACATCACGCTGAAGGAAGACTCCGAGATGTTGGACGAAGTGGTGGTTGTGGGGTACGGTACGATGAAGAAAAGCGACCTTTCCGGTGCTTCCGTTTCCATGAGTGAAGACAAGATTAAGGGTTCTATTATCACCAATCTCGACCAGTCCCTTCAAGGGCGTGCTGCCGGTGTGACGGCAGTCAGCACTTCCGGTGCTCCGGGTTCTTCCTCCTCTATCCGCGTACGTGGTCAGGCCACTATCAATGCTAATGCCGAGCCGTTGTATGTAATTGACGGTGTGATTGTACAGAGTCAGGGACAAAGCGGTTCATCTTATGGTTTGGGCGATGCACTGGGTAATGGCTCGGTTTCCACCATTTCTCCGCTTTCCACCATCAACCCTGCTGATATCGTCAGTATGGAAATTCTGAAAGATGCTTCGGCAACCGCCATTTACGGTGCGCAAGGTTCCAATGGTGTGGTTTTGATTACGACCAAACGTGGTAAGGCGGGTGAGGCTAAGTTTACTTATGACGGTATGTTTGCCGTTCAACGCCAGACAAAGCGTCTGGATATGATGAATCTGCGTGAGTATGCCACTTATTATAACTAAAGTTTCCCACCCAAATAAATAGATAGAAAAATAACAGTTTGTCGAATTTTCTTTGTAAATTAGTAATCG
>NZ_JBCNZM010000013.1:0-23857 GCF_040227615.1 Bacteroides sp. RTP31139st1_H2_RTP31139_211217
AGTTTGTTTCCGCTTTGATAGTTCCCGTTTATGGCTTTGTGAAGGATTATGCCAAGGAGAAAGGCATTGCATACAGCAATATGGATGAGTTACTGCAACATCCCAAGATACAGGCGTTGTTCCGTGCCCGTATCGATACCTTGCAGCAGCAATTTGCCCATTATGAGCAAGTGAAGCGCTTCACGCTCCTGACCGAACCGTTCAGCATGGAGCGTGGCGAGCTGACGAACACGCTGAAGCTGAAACGCTCTGTAGTGGCAAAGAACTACAAGGGGCTGATTGACAAGATGTACGAGGAATAGATTTCCATTTGTTTGTTTTTGAACCGTCCGACTTGGAGTGAATTATTTTCATTCCGGGCCGGACGGTTTGTTTTATGTATGGACTTGCCCTTGGCAGATAGGACTCTCGAGTATGTGCACGTTAGTTAGGCTTAAAAAACAGCCTGGTAGATAAATGGGGATTTATCATTTCAAAACAGCTTCTTCAAAGATAAAGGGGAAGAACCGTCTGTCATCTGTCACGGGATTCAAGCACGTAGTCCGGAACGCTCCCCTTGTTCAGTCCGTCTTTCCCCGTTGCTTTATCCCTCAAACGCTTGGTGTCTGTCCCCGAAACAGCCTTTGTTCATTGTCGGCTCACTCGGGTGAACAAATCAGCTCACTATGGTGAACAACTCCATTCACTATAGTGAACGAGTCAGACCACTATAGTGAGCCGCTCAGAAACTCAAAGCCTCTATAAGACAAAGAAGCGGACACAACAAGAGAAAGAAGGGGACGAGACAAGAGAAAGCAAGGGAACGGGACAGACCGAACACCGGTGAGGGCAACATTAAGAAAATCGTATTAGTTTTTCCTTCTTCTTCCGAACCCGATTAACTTTTATTAGCAAAGAAACTTCTGTTTCTCGATAGGGTTGCGGTTCTCTACCCGGTTTTATATACGAAGCTTAAAAAGAAATCTGCAGAATAAGAGACATTTTAATAAGCTCGAGTATTAACCGTAACATTCTAATAGCCTATGTAGCATACAAAAAGAAACAAATGAGATTGACATTCAACCCTGCTTGTCAATCGGAAAGACAGACCCCATCAGAATCTGTTTATTAACTTAACACACATTTAATCTAATATTTATTTTCCGAAAAACAGCTTATGAAAAAAAGAATTATGCTGACCTTGGTTTGCCTGCTGGCAGCCATCGGTTGGGTAGCAGCCCAAAATTCCCCCATTACCGGTATCGTTATTTCAGCTGAGGACAATGAACCGATTATCGGAGCTTCCGTATTGGTAAAAGGAAGCACTACCGGAGCCGTAACGGATTTAGACGGCAAATTCACTATTACAGATGCGCCCGCAGGTGCGAAAATCCTGCAAGTGTCTTTCGTAGGTATGATAACACAAGAAGTTCCCATCACTCCGGGGACGATAAGAGTCACATTAAAGAATGATGCCAAGCTGCTGGATGAAGTGGTGGTAACGGCATTGGGTATCGCAAAGAAAGAAAAATCACTGACTTACTCTACTCAGGTAGTAAACGGTGATGAATTGGCACGCGTGAAAGACCCCAATATGATGAACGCATTGGCCGGTAAGACGGCAGGTGTGCAGATTAATAAGAGTTCTTCCGGTTTGGGAGGTTCTTCTAAAGTGATTATTCGTGGTAACCGTTCTGTAAGCGGAAGTAACCAGCCGTTGTATGTGATAGACGGTGTACCGTTCGGTTCATCTACCAACGAAAATACCTCAACTACTATCGGCGGAGACAACGACAGTGGTAACTACGACCGTGGCGACGGTATTTCCAATCTGAATCCCGATGATATTGAGAGCATGAACATATTGAAAGGCCCTGCCGCAGCTGCACTTTACGGTAGTTCGGCTGCCAATGGTGTGGTGATTATTACCACTAAGAAGGGCAAGGAAGGACGCGCCAGTATCAGTTTCAATACCAGCACCACTTTCGATATAGCTGCATACGGTATTCCCGAATTCCAGAATCACTATACGGGTGTGTCAACCAGTTGGGGCAGTGATATCAAAGGTAGTCCCGACTATACAGACGATTTCTTCAAAACAGGTGTCACTACTATCAACTCGCTCTCGTTGAGCATGGGTTCGCAAGCTATGCAAACTTACTTTTCCTATGCTAATACTTACGGCAAGGGCGTGGTGGAAGGTAATAGCTTGGTGAAGCATAATTTCAATTTTCGCGAAACTGCCAACTTCCTCAATAACAAACTGACTGTTGATGCCAATATCAATGCGATGTATCAAAGGGGGAACAACCGTACTACTTCGGGAGGTTATTACATGAATCCTTTGGTAGGTCTTTATCACTTCCCGCGTGGTGGTGTTGAAGGTGGAAAGGACTTTAACTACTACAAAGATAATTATCAGATTCTTAATGCCGGTCGTAACATAATGGACCAGAACTGGTATAAATCTCAAGGTACTGATATGGAGCAGAATCCCTATTGGTTGATTAATAAGGTTCCGAATGAGGATACCCGTTATCGTACATTGTTGAATCTGAGTGTGAAGTATAAGTTCAATGACCTGTTCAGTATACAGGCTCGTGGTAGTGCCGACTATGTTGTAGACAAGAACAATACACGTATGTATGCAGGTACCAGCCCGGTGTTGTGTGGTATGAATCCGGCTGGAACAGGAACTAACGGTCGTTACATCTACGGTGAATCAAGTAGCCTTTCTTCTTATGGGGATGTTTTGTTTACTTATCAACAGCAATTCACTAACTTCAGTGTCAATGCTTCGGTAGGTGCCAGCATCAACGATTATACAGGAAACGGTACAGGTTTCGATTCCTATCCGGGTATACTCTCTGTGCCCAACGTATTCACTATGCAGAACTGCTCCTTGAACAAGGGCTCATTGACCGATTGGAAAACCCATACTCAAAGCCAGAGTGTGTTCTTCACCGGTCAGGTAGGCTTCAAAGATCAGATTTATGTGGACGTGACAGCACGTAACGACTGGACTTCAACATTGGCATTTACCAAATACAAAAACAAAGGCTTTTTCTATCCGTCAGTAGGTGTGACATGGTTGCTGAACGAAACATTGAAATTACCTTCTTGGATTGATTTAGGTAAGATTCGCGGTGCATGGTCGAAGGTGGGTAACGGTTTGAATACTTATACTTCAAATCCTCTCAACTCCATTACAAAGAGTGGTAGCATCAATTTCAACAGTACAGCTCCGTTTGCAGAACTGAAACCGGAAATGACTACTTCCATTGAGTTTGGTACTGAGTGGCGCTTTTTCAATAGCCGCTTGGAGTTCGACTTCACTTATTATAAGACTAATACAAAGAATCAACTCTTTACGTTGGATGCTCCGTCAGGTTCACAATACGCCCGATATTACATCAATGCCGGTGATATTCAGAATACCGGTGTCGAAGTTATGTTGAATGGAACTCCTGTCATGACTAAGGATTTCCGCTGGAAAACCGGTGTTAACTTTGCAACCAATAAGAACGAAGCAAAGGCACTGGCTGGTGATGACTTTGGTTATTTTACATTTAGCGGTGGCGAAAGTAACAATGTATGGAGTCGTTTAGAAGTAGGTGGTTCGTTTGGTGACATTTACGGTACTACTTTTGTACGTGACGAAAAAGGCAATATTCAGTATGAACCTGCAAAAGAAGGACAAAAAGATAGTGATAGACTTCCATTGGTGGACAAGACAAATCCGGTGAAACTGGGTAATTCTACTCCTGATTTTAACTTGGGGTGGAGCAATACAATCACGTGGAAGGACTTCTCTCTTTACTTCTTGATTGATGGACGTTTTGGAGGTGAAGTGATGTCTTTGACGGAAGCCGACCTCGATCAGCAGGGAGTAAGCAAGGCAACGGGTGATGCTCGTGACCGTGGTTACGTGATGCTGGAAGGCCGTCAAATTACAGATGTGGAAGGCTTCTATAATCAGGTTGGTGGCCGTGCGGGTGTGACCGAGCATTATATGTACAGTGCTACCAACATACGTTTGCGCGAACTTTCCATTGGCTATAGTCTGCCTCAGGCTTGGTTGGCAAAGACTGGTGTCATTAAGAACGCACAGGTTTCACTTGTAGGCCGCAACCTGTTCTTCTTCAAGAACAATGCTCCATATGATCCTGATGGCATGCTTTCTACCAGCAACCGTCTGCAAGGAGTTGATGTGTTTGGTATGCCTACCAACCGTTCGATTGGGTTCAACTTGAAAGTTAATTTTTAAACAGTAGATATGATTATGAAAAATATATTTAGACTTACAGCTGTAGCGCTGCTGGCAGCTACCTTATTCTCGGCATGTACGGGAGCGTTCGAGGATATGAACACTAATCCGAAGGGAGTGAGCGATGAAGAACTAAAACAAGATAACAACTACATTGGTATGCACTTCATTCCCATGATGCAGTCTATCTATTATAATAAAAATGCAGGTGTCAATGTATGGGAATATCAGCTTATTCAAAATTTGAATGCCGATTTGTGGTCAGGCTATATCAGTACGGCTACTGCATTTGCCGGCAATGTAAGTAATGTGACCTATGCCATGAATGCAGGATGGAATGACAACTGTTGGGATTATGCTTATAGAAACGTAATGGTGGAAAGCTTGAAAATCACCAACAAGTGCAAAGACGATATGGAGACGTATGCCCATTTCGAGGCTATCAATACCATCTGCCGCGTAATAGCTATGTCGCGTCTTGCCGACCAATACGGATGTATTATCTATTCTCACTATGGCGAATCGGCTACTGGTGGTGAGTATGATTCAGGACAGGATGCTTATAAAAAATTCTTTGAAGAATTGAAAGAAGCTGCAGACGTGCTGCGTACTGCTAAAGAAAAGGATGTGGCTTCGTTTATGATGTTTGATTATGCCTATGGAGGTAACTTGAACAAATGGGCGCAGTTGTGTAACACCATTCGTTTGCGTTTGGCCATGCGTATTGTGAAGTATGATGCTGCTTGGGCAAAAAGTGAGGCGGAAGCTGCCATGAACGATAGTAATGGATTGATTGAAACCAATGATGCTAATTTCGGCATTGCAGGAAACGGTTATGTCAATCCGCTTTACGGTATTGCATTCAACTATGGAGATGGTGTTTTAGGCGCTAATATTCCTTCTATCTTGTCTGGTATGGGCGATGCGCGTCTTGATAAGTATGCTACACAGAACAGCAAGAGTGAATATTTTGGTATTCGTCTTGGTATTAAAGGACTGGAAGAAGAAGGGTTTTCGGATGCCTATAAGGCGATTGTAAGTCGACCCAACTTGACAGAAACCTCTCCTGCTATTTTGGCAACTGCTGCCGAAACCATTTTGTTGGAAGCCGAAGCTGCTTTGCGTGGTTGGGATGTAAATGGTAAGGGCACCGCTCAGAGCTTGTATGAAAAGGGTATACGGACATCGTTCGAACAATGGGGAGCCGCTGTGGGCGATTATTTAAGCAGTACGACTACTGCTGCAGCGTATGTAGACCCCGTTATTCCCGCTGCCAGCATTGAAGGCCAGAGCAAGGTGACTGCTAAATGGGACGAGTCTTTGAGTAACGAGGAAAAATTTGCTAAGATTGCCACACAACGCTGGATTGCTATTTATCCTGAAGGTATGAATGGCTGGGCTGAGATACGTCGCACTGGTTATCCCAAATTATTCCCGGTAATGGTGAACTACAGTCAAGGTGAGATTGATACAGATCTTGGCCCACGCCGTTTACCCTTCACCATCAATGAAAAAGGCAATAATCCTACCGGTTATGCCAAAGCCGTCGAAATGTTGGGCGGACCGGACAATGGCGGTACTCGCATCTTCTGGGATGTAGATAAACCGAACTTCTAATCCGCATTATTATCATAGAGATTAAGTGATGAGGACTTTTTGAAGCATGTTTTTTTAAGGGGAAGTATGAAAAACATATTTCATATTTCCCTTTATGTATTTTTTGTTTAATATAATAATTGATTATTATGAATTCAAAATATCTCGTGAATGGCTTGTTTATATTATGCTATTCTATGTTTTTAATGTTTATGAGCGCTTGTTATAATGAGTTGGAAACTGTTGACTTTGAAGAACAAGAAGAACAGCAAAGCGTTTCAATAGAAGATGGTATGTGTATAATCCAATCACTTGGATTCGATACTTTAGATGTGGTAGAGTTGAAGTCAGGTTATCTTATTCAAGGTGATATATACCTTGAAAAAAGTAAACTTGTCACTTATAGTCAACCACAAACAAGGCAGGCTTATCATACTACCGGTTTAATTGGTCACCCCAAACAAAGAGCAATTACCGTTGGTGTTGATAGCTCGATACCTGCATCAGGTGTGGATGATTGGCGAGATGAAATACAGGAAGCCATCAATCTGTGGAATCCTCTTAGTAACCTTAAAATGACTTATACTACAGCTGCCAATCCGGATATACTCATCCGTAGTGATGCTAGCACTCCTTTACCGAACAATACTATTGCGGCAGGCTCTTGGCCTATGAATGGAAAACCAGGTTCCTCTATTTGGATAAATTTGGATTATGATTATAACAAAACCATTCCAAGACTTCAGAAGATATATAATATGGTACATGAGTTGGGACATTGCTTCGGACTAAGGCATACAAATTGGAAATCATTGGGTGAATCTGTGGCCAATGGTATTACTGGAACTTTTGATTCAGATCCCTATTCTGTGATGAATGGAGGAACTGCCGAATATCAATGGTCTGGGTTTAGTGAGGGAGATAAATCAGCGATAAGTTATTTGTATCCTCGATTTTTTGAAGGAGATTTTGTTAATTACCCAACAGAGGTAAAGCGCTTTGGAGTTGACGTGTATATGGTACGTGTTGTCGGCAATCACCCTATTCTGAAATATGAATGGGGGACTACAGGCATGTTTTTGCTTGCTTCCGAAGGAGATGCTGCTAAAGTTATTTTTGGTAGTCCTGTAACTTCTGAACTTAGGGCATATGTTACTACTGTATATGGAGAAACTTATTGTATTAGTAGAGAGTATGCCACTCAAACAACTATTCAAAGACTTGTTGAAAATTGAGATTAGGCATAGTTCCTCATATATTTGTACTAATTTTCTTCTCCTTTATGCTTTAATCACCTTATAACTTAATAATTATAATATGATGAAGAATGTAATAAAACTTATCTTTTTGCTTTTTGATTTAGTTATCGGTTGCTGCGTTTTGCTTCATGCCCAGGTAGATGAAAAGTTGAAAGCCGACATCGTCAGCACGGGCTACGTGCACAGTCCGTTACCGCTCGACGAGACAAAGGCTTTCGAAACATTCGGCTTGAAAAAGAAAGTGTTGGAAACCGTGATGCTGTGTGATAT
Source organism: Bacteroides sp. RTP31139st1_H2_RTP31139_211217 (assembly GCF_040227615.1). Taxonomy (NCBI): domain Bacteria; kingdom Pseudomonadati; phylum Bacteroidota; class Bacteroidia; order Bacteroidales; family Bacteroidaceae; genus Bacteroides; species Bacteroides sp. RTP31139st1_H2_RTP31139_211217. The sequence goes on from NZ_JBCNZM010000013.1 coordinate 7,372, forward strand.
GGAGGATTTCTCCAAATGGTCGCATAAGGGCATCGGTAAGATTGGTTTGACTGACGAACGGAGCAAGTCCGGCAAGCACAGTCTGCGTCTGGAAGCTCCCGCCCATCCGGAGAAGATTCTTGGCTGGGGTTTGGGACGCGGCACTTGCATGGCCTCTTATGATATAGGAGGTGTGAACTGGGAAGGTTACAACCGCCTGAAGTTCTATATCTATCCCACGTGCGAAGGAGCACGCAGCATCTACCTCAACCTTTATGTGGAGAATGACGGAGAAATAAAAGTACCCGACATTTACGGTCGGGAAGGCTACCACGAAATCAATCTGAAAAATAACCAATGGAACGAATGCTTCGTCGAGATGTCCGGACTGGCGCGCGACAAGGTAACCAAGATTTCATTTGCCATCGAAGTGTTCGGCAAAGAACGTACTATGGGCGACTTCCTTCGCTTCGATGTAGATGCCGTGGAACTTCAGAAGGTGGAGAACCCGGAAACCGTGAAAGGCTGGATGCCTGCACAGAATCGCATCATCTTCTCTACTACCGGTTATAGTATAGAGAGCCCCAAAAGCGCCATTGTCAATGTGGAAAAGCACGGCGGACAGTTCCAGTTGAAGGATGCCGCTACGCAGGCCATTGTTTATACCGGTCCCGTTCGTAAGGAAAAGACCGGCCTGGGAGAGTTCGAGACAATAGACTTCTCGGACTTCAAGACACAAGGCCGTTACGTCATTCAGGTAGGGGATGTCACCACCTTGCCTTTCTATATCCATCAGGATGTGTGGGATGATTCTGCCTGGCGTATGGTGAACTTCCTGTTCTGCGAGCGTTGCGGTTATCCCGTTCCCGGAAAGCACGGGGCTTGTCATAATGACCTGCATGCCACTTACAACGGACATATCATTCCTATAAACGGAGGATGGCACGATGCCGCCGATATGTCCCAACAGACCTTACAGACGGGAGAGATAGCCTATTCCTTGCTCTTGATGGCCGAACGTGCCAAAGAAAAAGGCAATGTAGACTTGTACAACCGCCTGATGGAAGAGGCTTTGTGGGGAATGGACTATGTGATGAAGACCCGTCTGGGCGATGGCTACCGTGCACAGACATGGGGCACCAACCTATGGACCGACGGTAAGGTGGGCACCGACGATGATGCCGGTCGCCGCGAACTGCTTGTCCATAACGGAGCTTTGGAGAATTTCCTGCTTGCAGGAATTGAAGCGTATGCCTCCATGAGGATTGAAAATGACGAGGCGCTTAAGGGTAATCTGAAAAAGATTGCAAAGGAAGACTTCGGCTATGCCATGAAGCGCTTCAACGAACTTGGCTTTGCCGAGCTGATAAAAAAGGGTGGGGGACATGCCGCCATGGCATCCGAGAGCCAGTACCACGCCAACATCTCATGGGCGGCCAGCATGCTCTATAAGCTGACCGGTGAACAGCAGTATGCCGATGAGGCTGTAAAAGCCATCCGCTACACCTTGCAGTGCCAGCGCACCGAACCGTTGAAAGACAAAGACAAGACCTGTGGCTTCTTCTATCGCGATTTGGCAAAGAAGTCCATTGTACACTATACTCATCAGTCTCGCGATTATGCCTACATGGAAGCCCTTGCCGCCCTCTGCGAAACGCAGCCCCGTCATGCCGAGTATGAGCAGTGGATTCGTGCCATGAAACTCTATGGCGGTTATCTGAAGAACATCATGAAGTATGTATATCCTTATGGAATGGTGCCCAGCGGCATCTATCACAAGGATGAAGTGAAGGACTCCGTCAACTTCTACGCCGTCCAGGTAGGCATTCGCAGTGGTGCTGCGAAGGATTTCAAAGAACAGCTCGAGAACGGTATCCGTCTGGATAAGGAGCATTACTTGCGTATATTCCCCGTCTGGTTCTCGTTCAAAGGAAATATTGCCGTACATTTGTCTACCGGAAAAGCAGCAGCCATCTGCGCCAGAGTGTTGAAGGACAAGGAACTGAAAGACATTGCCGAACAGCAGCTCTTCTGGGTTGTAGGCAGGAATCCTTTCGGACAGTCCATGATTTATGGGGAGGGCAGCAACTATCCGCAGCTCTATACGGCACTGCCTGGAGAAACGGTAGGAGAGATACCCGTAGGTATGCAGTCTTATTTCAATGAAGATGCTCCCTACTGGCCGCAGTTCAATACGGCTACTTATAAGGAAGTCTGGGGCTCTTCGGCTGCCAGATGGCTGATGTTGGTTTCCGAATTCTAAAGCAAGATGATATGAGTGACAAGACTGTTTATTCACGGCGCAATCCGGCCATTGACATGCTGAGGGCGTTGACCATGTTCACCATGATTTTCGTCAATGACTTCTGGAAAGTGCATGACGTACCCCATTGGCTGGAACATGCCGTTTATGGTGAAGACTTTATGGGACTGGCGGATATTGTATTCCCCTGCTTCTTGTTTGCAGTGGGAATGTCCATACCATACGCCATCGAACGCAGATATGCCAAAGGCTTTTCGGCAGAATCCACCTTAGGACATATCCTTTCCCGCACCTTTGCTTTGCTGGTGATGGGGGCATTCATCACAAACTCGGAGTTCCGGCTTTCACCGGAAGCTCCCTATCCGATAGGGGTATACTGGTTCTTGATGGCCATAGGCTTTATCGGCGTGTGGAACCAATATCCGAAACCGGCTTCCGGTACTCAGAAGAACCTTTTCCGTGCTTTCAAGATAATCGGCGTATTGGTTCTTCTCTACCTTGCCTTTACCTTCCGCAATCCGCAGGAAGGTGTATTCGGGGCTTATTGGGGAATATTGGGATCCATCGGCTGGACTTATCTGGTATGTGCCGTGATTTATTTCTTCAGCCGTGACCGGTTGAAGTATCTGCTGCCCATCTGGGGAGTCTTCATTCTGATATGTCTGTTGGGCACGCCTTTGCGCGAAAGCTTTGGCGGCGAGGCCATTCTTACCTTTCCCGAACGTAACTTCTATCAAGGTATGCTGGGCATCCTGCACATCGGCAACGGAGCTTTGCCCGCATTTACAATGGGAGGTATCATCCTTTCCATTCTCAGTGCCCGCTATGCCGACAAGGGTGACGGTTGGAAACTTCGCAACGGGCTGACGGCTGCTGTCCTGCTTCTGTTGGCCGGGATAGGGGCGCATCATTTTTGGATTGTAGCCAAGATAGGCGGCACTCCTCCCTGGGTGTTCTATGTAACTGCCATTTCCGTGGCACTCTATACGGTGCTTGGCTGCTTGGTCAGTCATCAGGTCACGGGCTGGTTCAATCTGATACGCCCTGCCGGAACGGCTACGCTGACTACCTATCTGGTGCCTTATGTCTTTTATGGATTCGCCGATGTGACCGGTGTTATCCTGCCGGACTGGTTTACGCATGGATTCATGGGACTGGTCAATTGCCTCTGCTTTGCCTTTGTGGTAATCGGCGTTACCTGGGTGATGGAAAAACTGCACGTTAAACTTAAAATTTAGATAGAATGAAAAAGAACTTTTTACCTGCATTCTTATTGCTGTTCCTGGCGCTGGGCCTGTTTTCGTGCCAGCAGGGAACTAAAGAGACAAACAAAGAATATCCCATGTTCTGGACGTGGCTGGACTATCGTCCCGGTATGAACTTCGACTCCATTTGCCAAGTGATGAACGACATCGGCATGGACGGAATCATGCTGAATGCACCGACTCCCGACGATTACCGGGTAGCCATACCGATTGCCCATAAACACGGAATCGAAGTGTATGCCTGGCTATGGACCATGAATCTGGAACACGACCGTGACAAAATATTGAAAGAACATCCCGAATGGTTCAGTGTGAACCGTAACGGCAAGAGCCTGGCAGACACTACCGCCTACGTAGGCTATTACAAATTCCTTTGCCCGGCACTGCCCGAAGTCCGTGAGTTCATCAAGGAGAAAATCAAGGCCTATTGCGAAGTGGAAGGTTTGAACGGCATTGCCATCGACTACCACCGTTTTGTGGATGTGGTGCTTCCTACTACCTTGTGGCCTCGCTACGGCATTGTGCAGGACCGTGAATACGCTGCATGGGATTACGGCTATCATCCGGAAATGCTCAAGAAGTTCAAGGAGCAGCATGGTTATGACCCTCGCGAACAGGAAGACCCTTCGCTTGATGTGAAGTGGCGTCAGTTCCGTTGCGACCAGATAACCGAAGTGGCCAATATGATTGCCGAAGTGGTACACTCCTACGGCAAGACAATGGCTGCCTCTCCGTTCCCTACTCCGAAGATGTCCTCGCGCATGGTACGTCAGGACTGGGGCAAATGGAATCTTGACATTGTATTCCCGATGGTTTACCATACTTTCTATACGGGCGATGCCAGCTTCATTTCCGACTGTACGGTGGAGAATGCACGCGACAAGAACGACATGACGACGCTGTATTGTGGCATGACCGCCACGGACGGGCCGATGATGTTTGAGTGCATGGATGCCGCCTTGAACAACGGCGCCCAGGGAATTGCCGTGTTTACGATGCTCGGTCTGCGTTCTCCGGAGGTGAAGAAGCAGTTCAAGGCTTATACGGACAGTGTCAGAGCCGTGCGTGCCGCCAACGGTGGAGTGATAAAGGCAACCTATCCTAAGGTGGCCGAACCGGATCCGTTCAAACACGAAGGCATTATGAAACTGATGCAGGAACGCATGCAGCAAATCATAGCCACGGCTGCCGGTAAGGAAGAGCCGGCTCCGCTGGCATTGGGCGAGTACAAGGAGGTGGATTCCTACGACGCAACGCGCTGTTATCAGGTGGTAGACAATAATAGCAAGACTACTTTTGACGTGACGTTCTATCTTTACGGCGATGTCGTTTCCGGATGGGATGTGACAGTGGCAGACAAGGATTCTTCTAAGAAATGAAAGGACGTTTTATGATAGTGAGAGATTACGGGAGCAAACTCTTTCTGCTCTTTGTGTTTTCGATGGTAGGCATGGTTTATTGCAATGCTCAGAGTGGAAAGAGTTTGCCCGTAAGGAAAGTAATGTGTACGGCTTCACCGGAAGGTGGGGCTGTGCCGTCCTTGCTGGACGGGAACGGGATAGAGTTTCAGCCCCTTGATGTGGTCAACTGGAAAGATTATCCCTACAAGCCGGAAGTGAGTTTCCGCATAGCCCATACGGGGCGCGAAATCCTGCTCCACTACAAAGTGAAGGAAGCCAGTGTGCGTGCAGTGGCCTCCGGAGACAATGGCCGGGTATGGGAAGATGCTTGTGTGGAATTCTTCGTATCTCCCGAAGGTGACGACCGCTATTACAATTTCGAATGTAACTGCGCCGGCAGGCTGCTGATTCAGGGAGGTGCAGTCAATGAGCGCCGTCCTACGGCGAGTCAGGAGGTGCTGGGCATGGTGAAACGTTGGAGCTCGTTGGGCGGCGAACCTTTCGAGGAACGTTTGGGCGAGTGCAGATGGGAACTGGCCATGGTTATTCCCGTTTCCGTTTTCTTCCAGCATTCCGTCGGTTCTCTGGACGGAAAAACAATGAAAGGGAATTTCTACAAGTGTGGTGACAAACTCCAGACTCCCCACTTCCTTTCTTGGAGTCCTATCGGGCTGGAACGCCCCATGTTCCACTGTCCGGCCTTTTTCGGCACCTTGTCTTTTGAATAAATCTTTAGGGTGTTCTGGTGGAATCATTTGCCGTTAGCATTACTTATTGGATTGACAATTGCGGAATTATGTGTTTTTTTATACCTTTGCACTTCCTAAATTGTAAATGCATATATGATTACCGCAGAACAACTGAAAGATATCAAAGAACGTACCGAGGCGTTGAATCGCTATCTGGACATTGAAGGAAAGAAGATACAGGTGGAAGAAGAGCAGCTCCGCACCCAGGCTCCCGGTTTCTGGGACGACCAGAAGGCTGCCGAGGCTCAGATGAAGAAAGTGAAAGGCTTGCAGCAATGGATTTCCGGCTACAATGAGGTAAAGACCTTGACTGACGAGGTACAACTGGCTTTCGACTTTTACAAAGACGAACTGGTGACTGAAGAGGAAGTGGACGATGCCTATGCCAAGGCAATCACTGCTGTCGAGGCCCTCGAACTCAAGAATATGCTTCGCGAGGAAGCCGATCAGATGGACTGTGTGCTGAAAATTAACTCTGGTGCCGGTGGTACGGAGAGCCAGGACTGGGCAAGCATGCTGATGCGTATGTATCTGCGCTATGCCGAGACTCACGGCTATAAGGCCACCATCGCCAACCTGCAGGAAGGAGACGAGGCAGGTATCAAGACTTGTACCATCGAGATTTCCGGCGATTATGCCTACGGCTACCTGAAAGGTGAGAACGGTGTACACCGCTTGGTGCGTGTTTCGCCCTACAATGCCCAGGGCAAGCGTATGACTTCTTTTGCATCCGTGTTTGTCACTCCCTTGGTAGATGATACCATTGAGGTGAACATCGAACCTGCCCGCATGTCATGGGATACCTTCCGAAGTGGTGGCGCCGGTGGACAGAACGTCAATAAGGTAGAGTCCGGTGTCCGTCTGCGCTATCAGTATAAGGATCCATATACGGGCGAAGAGGAAGAAATCCTGATTGAAAATACCGAGACACGAGACCAGCCCAAGAACCGCGAGAACGCTCTCCGCCTTCTCCGTTCCATGCTTTACGACAAGGAACTCCAACACCGCATGGCCGAGCAGGCAAAGGTGGAAGCCGGTAAGAAGAAAATCGAATGGGGTAGCCAGATTCGTAGCTACGTCTTCGACGACCGCCGCGTGAAGGACCACCGTACCAACTTCCAGACCAGTGATGTGAATGGTGTGATGGATGGAAAGATAGACGGCTTTATCAAAGCTTACCTGATGGAGTTTGCAGGAAGTGGCGAATAAATTTTCTCCCTTTCATTTGCATTCTTCCCGAATTTCTTCTTACTTTGTTCATCGTTGAACTTTAAACTATAAAACACACCATGGGAAAAAGTAAAAAGAAAGCAATGCACAGCCAGAAGGAAGAGCAACAAGCCAAGAAAGTGATGATGACGATGGGAGTAATAGCCATTGTATTGGTCATCGCCATGTTTGTGGCTTACTCTTACTGGGGCTGATAAAATCACTGGAAACGACATGCCGCAGGAGATAGAACGGAAATTCCTCGTGACGGGAGAATACAAGCCACAAGCGTATGCACACAGCCGTATCGTACAAGGATACATCAGCAGTGTACGTGGACGGACAGTACGGGTGCGCATCCGCGATGAACGGGGATTTCTCACCATCAAGGGTGCATCCAATGAATCGGGAACCAGCCGCTACGAGTGGGAAAAGGAAATTCCGCTGTGCGAAGCGCGGGAATTGCTGAAGCTGTGCGAACCGGGTATCATCGACAAGACCCGTTACCTGGTGCGCAGCGGACAGCACGTCTTTGAGGTGGATGAATTCTATGGCGAGAATGAGGGACTGACTGTGGCCGAGGTGGAACTCTCCTCGGAAGACGAGCCTTTCGTGAAACCTGCATTCATCGGACGGGAGGTGACGGGAGATGTCCGCTACTATAACTCGCAACTGATGAAACACCCTTTCACCACGTGGTAGCAAACCAATTGTGTGCCGTACTTGTTTAATCGTCATGGAGAAACTTTACGACTACCTGCCAAGAGAACTGGTCACCTTCCTTTTGGTCACTGTATTCTCTTTACTCATCGGGCTTTCACAGCGTAAAATCAGCTTGAAGCGCGAAGGGGAAACTACGCTTTTCGGTACCGACCGCACCTTCACCTTTATAGGCATTCTGGGCTATCTGCTCTATATCCTCGACCCTACGGGCTATCGTCTGTTCATGGGAGGAGGAGCCATTCTGGGACTGCTGCTCGGACTGAACTATTATGTGAAGCAGTCACAGTACCATGTGTTCGGAGTAACCACCATCATTATTGCACTCATCACCTACTGTATTGCTCCCATTGTGGCCACGCAGCCGTCGTGGTTCTACGTCATGGTCATAGTGACCGTCCTGCTCTTCACCGAGCTGAAACACACCTTCACGGAACTGGCCCAGCGCATGAAGAACGACGAGATGATTACGCTTGCCAAGTTCCTTGCCATCAGCGGCATTATCCTGCCGATGCTGCCCAATGAGAATCTTATTCCCGGCATCAACCTGACGCCATACAGTATTTGGCTGGCCACGGTGGTTGTATCGGGCATTTCCTACCTTTCTTATCTGTTGAAGCGTTACGTTTTCCATGAGTCGGGCATTCTGGTTTCGGGCATCGTGGGAGGCTTGTACAGCAGCACGGCTACCATTTCCGTACTGGCGCGAAAGAGCCGTAAGGCTTCTGTGCAGGATGCTCCCGAATATGTGGCGGCCATGTTGTTGGCGGTCAGCATGATGTTCCTCCGTTTCTTGATATTGATAGGTATTTTCAGCCGGGAGACGCTACTGGCCATTTATCCCTACCTGCTGATAATGTCGGTGGTAACGGCTGCCGTGGCATGGTATCTGCATTCCAAGCGGAAACGGGTGGACGACGGCACGCAGACCACGGAGGACGAGGACAGCAGTAATCCGTTGGAGTTCAAGGTAGCGCTGATTTTTGCCATGCTGTTTGTGGTGTTCACTATCTTGACCCACTATACGCTGGTGTATGCCGGCACGGGTGGACTGAACTTGCTCTCTTTCATTTCGGGGTTCAGTGACATTACTCCTTTCATCCTGAACCTGCTTCAAGGAACGGGCAGTGTGGCGGTGCTGGTGATTACGGCTTGCAGCATGCAGGCTATTGTCAGCAATATAGCGGTAAACATGTGCTACGCGTTATTCTTTGCCGGTGGAAAAAGCCCTTTGCGGCCGTGGATATTGGGGGGATTCGGCTCTGTTATTGCCGCAAATATCTGTCTGTTACTTTTCTTCTATTTTCTCTAAATTGCTTTCTTTTTGCTTTTTTAACTCCGAAAGTCTCGTAAATGCATGAAAAAGGGGCTATTTTTGCCGAATTCATTGTGACAAAACTCGAACGGGAAACGTCTAATACCAAGACAATAAACATGAATAGTCACTAAATATAAAAACGCAATGAGAACAAAATGGACTGTGCTGCTATGGATGCTGATGATTTCGGGACTGCTTGCAGCGCAAAACACGGCAAACACTTCTTTCCAGGTTAAAGGAATTTTGCTCGACTCACTCACCCAGGAGGGTGAACCTTATGCTACCATTAAAATCGTGAAGAAAGAGGCCCCTGCAAAGGCGCTGAAAATGCTGGTAACGGACATGAAAGGCCAGTTCCAGGAGAAAGTACCCGGTACGGGCAACTTCGTGATGACCATCACTTCCGTGGGACGTACTCCCATCGTGAAGGACTTTTCTGTGAAGGCAGGGGAGAAGCTGGTGGACTTCGGCACGCTGTATATCGTAGATGCCTCCAATGAGCTGGGGCAGGTGGAAATAGTGGCACAGAAGCCTCTGGTGAAGGCAGATATCGACAAGATAGAGTACAATGTGCAGGATGACCCTGACGCCCAGTCGAACTCCGTGCTGGAAATGCTTCGCAAGGTACCGTTGGTAACGGTGGATGGCGAGGACAATATTCAGGTGAACGGGAGTAGCAGCTTTAAGGTATATGTCAACGGAAAGCCCAACAACATGATGAGCAACAACCCGACGGAAGTGCTGAAAAGTATGCCTGCAAACAGTATCAAGCATATTGAAGTGATAACCAATCCCGGCCCCAAGTATGACGCCGAGGGTGTGGGCGGTATTCTGAACATCGTCACCGTGGGCAGCGGACTCGAAGGCTATACGGCTACGTTCAGTGCCAATGTCAGCAACCGCGGTGCAGGCGGCGGGGCATTCGGTACCATAAAGAGCGGAAAGCTGACCGTCAGCGCCCGCTACAATTACAATTACAACGACCAGCCCCGCAACTACAGCAGCGGCAGCCAGCACGTGACACCGGAAGCTGTTACGGAGAATTCTTCCAATCTGGACTATGACGGCAGCAACAAGGGACACGGTTCTTTCCAGTCGGGCAGCATGGAGGCCAGCTACGAAATAGATACATTACGCTTGGTTACCATGTCTTTCGGACTTTGGGGCGGTGGGAATAAGAGTAACGGCTCTACGGACTACATCGCCACCTTTCCAGAGAACATAAATGCTGCTCCCATTTACAGTTATTCTGCCTTTAACCGCAGCAAGTCTTCCTGGTATTCTATCGACGGAGGTATCGACTACCAGCGTCTGTTCAAGGTCAAGGACCGCATGTTGACGTTCTCCTACAAGATAAACACCCGTCCGCAAACGTCGGATTCCTATACGGAATATGAAATAGACAATGGCTATAACCCCGATTGGGCAGACTATCTGAACCGTTTGAAGAACCAGCATAACGACGGTGATCAGAATACCACGGAGCATACGTTCCAGGCCGACTATACCACGCCTATCGGCAAGCTGCATACATTGGAGGCAGGTGCCAAGTACATTCTGCGCAACAACTCCTCCGAAGACGACCGTTTTGATGCGGACGATACCGGAAAGTATGAATACAACAAGGACCAGAGCTCACACTACAAGCATTTGAACGATATTATCGCCGCCTATCTGGGATATGGACTGAAGGTGAAGAGACTTTCGGGCCGTTTGGGATTACGCTACGAGCATACCATCCAAGATGTGAAGTATCTGGTGGGCCGCGGCGAGGATTTCACAAAGAACTTCGACGACGTAGTGCCTTCCGCTTCTATCGGCTACAAGCTGACGGATATGTCCAATCTGCGTTTGGGGTACAACATGCGTATCTATCGTCCGGGAATCTGGTCTCTGAATCCTTATCTGAATGATACGGACCCCTCCTATATCAGCCAGGGTAATCCGAAGCTGGACAGTGAGAAGAGCCATGCTTTCAACTTGAGTTACAGTAACTTCACACAGAAGTTCAATATCAATATCTCGGCCCGCTACTCGTTTACCAACAACAGTATTGAGAATGTGACAAGGCTCATGCCCGATACGGAGATTGAGGGATTGAAGAACCCCACGGGCAAGGATGTGCTTTATTCTACCTATGCCAACATCGGCAAGACCCGTTATGCCAGTGTGAACGGTTACGTCAACTGGAATGCCACTCCACGTACACGTATCTACATGAACATGAGCGGCAATTACTCTTATCTGGAGGGCAGTGAAGGCATGCGTAACGATGGCTGGAGCCTCTTTGCCTACGGCGGTGCACAGCAGACGCTGCCCCATGACTGGCGCATCAGTCTGAATGTCTTCGGACAGACGCCGTGGATTATGCTGCAAGGTAAGGGCAGCAGATTCTTTGATTATGGCTTGAGCGTCAACAAGTCCTTCTTGGACAAGCGCCTCACCTTGTCTGCCTTTGCCAGCAATTTCTTCAAGAAGTATATGAACCAGAGTTCCACCACCGAAGGCAGCGGCTTTGTACGCGAAAGCAACTATAAGTACAGCCGCCAACGCTTCGGCGTAAGTGTCAGCTACCGCATCGGTGAGCTGAAGGCAAGCGTGAAGAAAGCTGCACGTACCATCAGCAATGATGATGTGAAGAGCGGTGGCAGTGGTTCCGGTGGCGGCGGTGAATAGGTTGTAAATACATCCCCTTCTGAAACTTGTACCTCGCTATTCATCAGAGAATACAAGTTTCAGAAGGGGATTTTTTATGATAGTAAGTTACTTGCTGACTGTTGAGAACCCCAACTCCTTCAACCCTTTCTGCACATCCGGATGACTCATGAAGAGCTTCCACAGCAGTCCCGACCGATAATTCTCGAGCATGACGGCTATCGGGCCCTGGTCAATGGCGAGGTAGCGCTGCGGATACCAGTTGTCCGTTTCGCTGAAAGCATCGTAGAAGCCATAGGGGCCGAAGACCTTATCTCCCATCTCGTAGAGGTGGCGCATCACTTGCAACGACTGTTCCGGGGTATAGACGATGGATGACAAGGCGGCAGTTGGAGAGATGACTCCCTGGTCGTCGCGTTCGTTGGGAGCGTGGGCGGCATATCCGTTGACGGAGTAGCTGGCTGTCAGTCCCCAGCAGTCGGGCCCGAAACCTTTGTAGTGCTTGGGGTTGCGGACACAGTAGGCACGGTTCACAAGCGTCAGGTTACGCATCTCGTCGAAGTAGTTGGCGCAGTATTCATCCTTCAGCCCGATGGGGTCGAGGCCGAGAAACGAGTATTGTGCCCAGAAGAGCGGTCCGGCTTCTGTGCCTTGATAGCGCAGATGCAACTCGATATTCTCCACTTTATGAGGGTCTACAATGGCCCCGTTCTGCGCCCAGCCCTCGTGATAGACTGCTGCAGGCACGCCGTGGGTAGGCGAGGCGGCGGCAAGGATATACATGATGAGGCATTCGTTGTAACCGTGTACGGGAAAGTTCATTTCCCAACCGTATTCCGGACTCCAGTGCCAATAGAGCACGTTCTGGCCGTTCTGGCGGTAGAAGTTCCAGTCCACTTCGCGCCACAGCTTGTCGATGCGGGCGGCGAGGGCTTGCTCGGCGGGCGAACCGTCGATGTAGTACTGGTGGACGGAGAGCAGCGCCTGCATGATGAAGGCTGTTTCTACCAGGTCGCCGCCATTGTCTTTCTGCCCGAAGGGTTTCACCTTGCCCGTATCGCCATACCACCAGTGTGGGTAGGCACCGTGGAAACGGTCAGCGGTTTCGAGGAAGGAGACGATTTTCTCCATTCGTTCCAGCCCTTCCTGGCGGGTGACATAGCCGCGGTCTATACCGGCAAGTATAGCCATGATGCCGAAGCCGCTTCCACCGGACGTGATTACGTTCTGGTCGTTCTCCGGATAGACACCGTCCATGTGGATGCGTTCGCGTGCCAGTCCGCTGTTGGGCTCGGCACCTTCCCAGAAGTAGTTGAAGGTACGGCGCTGTACGGTGTCCATCAGGGCATCGTCGCTCAGCCGGTCTTCTTTGGCGGCGGGGCTTTTGCATTGCGTGAAACCGAGCAACAGCAGGAACAATAATAAACAGTATTGTATTTTCATTGTACCAATGCTTACTTGTTTTTTTATCATTTACTTATCTATATTCATTGCACGGTCAATTCAACAAGTATAGGACAGTGGTCGGAAAGGTAGCTGTTCTCCGGTTTGTCTTGGATAACGCGGTAGCGGTCTATCTTTGCGCCTTTGGTCACGAAGACATAGTCCAGCAGTACGCGTTCCTCCACCGGCAGACGGCCGAAGTCATGGAAAGACCAGGACGGACCGTAGGTGACGGCAGCTGTCTTTGCGGCATTTTCCATTCCTCCCTTTTCCAGCGTTTGCAGAGGTTCTTCACCGGGCGTACAGTTAAAGTCACCGGTGATGATGGCGGGCATGTCCGGTGCTATCTCCTTGATTTTGTCGAGAATGAGTTGCACGCCCTCTTTGCGGGCTGTCTTTCCGTCGTTGTCCAGATGGGTGTTGAAATATACAAACTTTTGTCCGTTGTTCTTTTCCTGCAGTATCGCCCAGGTGGTGACACGGTTGTAGGAAGCGTCCCAGCCCTTGATGCCGATAGTTTCGGGTTGCTCGCTGAGGGAGAAATTGCCGTATTCCACCAGTGTAAACCGGTCGGTCCGGAAGAATATCGGGCAGTATTCGCCTGCTTCCTTGCCGTCGTCGCGCCCCACACCGAGTGCTGTGTATTGCGGCAGCCCGCGTTTTAGGTCTTCCATTTGGTTGTGAAGCACTTCCTGCATGCCCAGCAAGTCGGGGCTGTAGTAGGCTATCATACGGCAGGCGTCACCCTTGCGGTAATTCCAGTTGTTTACACTGTCCGAAGGAATATCCAGGCGGACATTGAACGTCATCACTTCCAGCGGCTGTCCGTTCTGTGCGGAGGGCTGGCTCTTGCAGCTGCCAAGGAGCAGAATGCTGCAAAAACAAAGGAGTAAAGTAGTATATCTCATGTTTTCTTGTTTTTAGAGTGCAATATTAAATATTTTATTTTATTTCAGTGTCAGTCGGGCTGTCTTTTCTGCCTGGCTGCTGCCACCTATCATCACATCGAAATCTCCCGGCTCGGCCACGTGGTTGAGGTCGTAGTCGTAGAAGCGGAGCAGCTCAGGGGTAATCTTGAAGGATACGGTCTTGCTTTCGCCCGCTTTCAGGAACACCTTTTCAAAGCCTTTCAGCTCGCGTACGGGGCGGGTAATGCTGCCTACGAGGTCGCGGATATAGAGCTGCACGACTTCTGCGCCGTCACGCTTGCCGGTATTGGTCACGGTGACTACGGCAGTGGTGGAGCCATTTTGTCCCATGACCGGGGTACTGAGGGCGATGTCGCTGTACTGGAAAGTGGTGTATGAGAGTCCGTATCCGAAGGGATACAGCGGTTCATTGTCCACATCCAGATAGTTGCTGCGGAACTTCTCGAACCAATTGCCGGCAGCCAGCGGGCGACCGGTATTCTTGTGGTTATAGAATAAAGGTATCTGCCCCACGTTCTTCGGGAAAGTCATGGTCAGCTTACCGCTTGGGTTCACGTCGCCGAACAGTACGTCGCCGATGGCGTATGCCGCTTCACTGCCACCGAACCATACGTTCAAGATGGCGGGCACATGTTCCTGCTCCCAGGTGAGCGTCAGCGGCCGGCCGGTGAAGAGGGTTAGTACAACGGGCTTTCCGGTCTTCAGCAAGGCCTCCAGCAGGGTGCGTTGCACGTCGGGGATGTCGAGGTCGGTACGGCTCGAGCTTTCACCGCTCATTTCGGAAGACTCGCCCAGGGCGGCTACAATCACGTCGGCACCGGAGACCACCTTCAAAGCTTCGTCCAGCAGTTCCTTATCCGTACGGTTGTCCCGGCCCAGCGATCGGCCGAATAGGGTGGCGCGTTCCTCGTAGGCTGCATCACCGATGAGGTTGCTGCCTTTGGCGTAGGTGATGTTCACCCGGCCGGCTGTCATTTCTTTCAATCCTTCGTACAGAGAGGGATAGTCGTCCAGGCGTGCGGCAACGCTCCAGGTGCCGGGCATGTTGCTGCGGGTATTGCCCAGGGGGCCGATGACGGCGACGGTGCCTTGCTTCTCTAAGGGAAGGACGGGACGAGAAGACTGCTTGCCTTGTCCCTCAAAAGGTTCGTTCTTCAGCAGTACAAAGCTTTCGGCGGCAATCCGGCGGGCAGCGGCGCGGTGCTCGCGGGTGAAGATGTCGCGTGCGGGACGGCTGAGGTCGCAGTATTTGTAAGGGTCATCGAACAGCCCTAACTTGTATTTCGCTTCAAGGATGCGGCGGCAGGCTGCATCTAGTGTCTTCATGGTTATTTTGCCTTCGATGAGCGACTTTTTCAACGTGCCCACGAAACCTTCGCTCACCATATCCATGTCCACACCGGCGTTGAGCGCACGAGCGGAAACGGTCTGCAGGTTGCCGATTCCGTGTTCCACCATTTCGGAGATACCGGTAAAGTCGGTCACCACAAAACCGTTGAAGCCCCATTGTTTGCGTAGCACGTTTGTCATCAGCCAGTGGTTGGCGGTGGCGGGCACGCCGTCCACTTCGTTGAAGGAGGCCATCACACTACCCACTCCGGCGCGGACGGCTACTTCATAGGGGTACATGTATTCGTTGAACATGCGGTTGCGGCTCATGTCTACGGTGTTGTAGTCGCGTCCGGCTTCTCCGGCACCGTACAGTGCGAAGTGCTTGACGCATGCCATGATTTCGTCGTTCCGTGTCAGTTGGTCGTTCAGGTCTTTTCCCTGATACCCCAACACCATGGCGCGGGCGATGGCGCCTCCGAGGAACGGGTCTTCGCCCGAACCTTCGGATACACGTCCCCAGCGCGGGTCACGGCTGATGTCCACCATCGGGCTGAAGGTCCATGAGATGCCGTCGGCACTGGCTTCTGTAGCGGCTATGCGGGCAGACTGCCTGATGGCTGCCATATCCCACGTGCAGGAGAGGCCGAGGGGGATGGGGAAGATGGTCTCATAGCCATGTATCACATCCATGCCGAACAGCAGGGGGATGCCCAGGCGGGAGTTCTCTACGGCCAGTTTCTGTACGTCGCGTATCTTGGCCACTCCTTTCAGATTGAAAAGCCCTCCCACGAGCCCCTGCTCAATCTTCTTGGCCACGTCGCTGCTCTTTGCCTGACCGGTGGTGATTTCTCCGGTCACGGGCAGGTTGAGCTGGCCGATTTTCTCTTCCACAGTCATCCGGCGCATCAGTGCGTCGATGAAGCGGTCCATGTCCTGCGGAGATTTCTGCGCCTGCACGGTGGCGGTGCCACCTATTAAAGCGGTTGCGAGCAGCAGACTTGTTCTCTTGAAAATTTTCTTCATATTCATATTGAATTAATTGTTTGTAAGTATGTTCCCTTCATTGTTTTTAGATTGCCGTCACTCTATTGCAGTGGCGCTATGACTTCTTTGCAACGGTGCTGCAATATCTCTGCAGTGATACTGCAAACAATTTGCAGCGCTACTGCAACTGCTTTGCAGCGACACTGCAACTGTTGTGCAGCGACACTGCAACTGTTGTGC